>PKTO01000039.1 GCA_002869095.1 Clostridiales bacterium | reverse complement strand
GATTCCACCCGGATGGATTTGGAATCGGAGTGGTACGATTTCATAAGGAAGGTAAACAACATTGTAGGAGGCGACAAGACGTATGAATGAAAAAAGGTTTCTTCAATTCCTAGAAAAGGAGCTTTCGGGAATTCCGCAGGAAGAAAAGAAGGATATATTGTTTGACTACAGGGAGCATTTCTCCATGGGCAAGGCCGATGGAAAATCGGAGGAGGAAATTGCCAAGGCATTGGGCAACCCGACTGCGCTGGCCAGGAAATACAAGGCTGAGTATTATGTGGAAAACGCCGAGAGGAACAGGACTGCCGGCAATCTGTTCAGGGCCGTGCTGGCAACGCTTGGCCTGGGCTTTTTCAACCTCGTGTTCGTTCTCGGTCCCTTCATAGGGCTGTTGGCTATACTCTTCGCACTATTCGCCGTATCTGCGGCTGCGGTCATTTCGGGAATAGCCGTGTTCACCGAGGCGGCTTCGCTTCCCTTCTTTTTCGGAAACGCCCATCTTCCGGCATTCATTGCGGAAAACACGGCGGCTTCGGCCTTCCTTTCAGTCGGGCTCGTTTCACTGGGATGCCTCATGCTTATTGCGGTGGGATACGTGTCTGTGTGGGTGTTCCGGATCACTCTGAAATATCTTAAACTCAACATAAACATAATCGCAAGGAGGTAGAGAAATGAAAATCGATTTAAAGCGGGCCATGTTATGGCTTGCCGGCACGGCCGCCGTATGTATTGGAATTTCCTTTTTCCTTTTCAGGCAGGCGGGAGTCGTCCCCTCGGACCTTGGACGTTTCGACTCTTCTTCTGAAAACGGATACTCGAGAAAAGTAAACGACTCTGTGAGCCTCGGAAATGAGGCTTATGAAACCATAGAAATAAAAACGGTCAGTGTTCCGGTCAAGGTGGTTGCTGCCGCAGGTGGATTGAAGGCTGAATTGACGGGCAATTTCAGGGCTTCAGACGAGGAGTCGATGCCCTATCTGGACGTGTCTGCGACTGACGACGGACTCTTTATCGAAGTCAAGCATCCGAAAGGGCTTTTTGCGGGAGCAGTTTCGGCCGATTCCCTGCTTTCGGTCTACATCCCCGAAAACAGCCTGGACGAGCTTCGCGTAAAATCGGTGTCCGGAAATATAAATGTGGGCTCCTTCGAAATCAAAAGGGCAAACCTGGGCTCGGTTTCGGGGGCCATAAATGCGGAGCGCCTGTCCCTTTCCGAAGGCATATTCGAATCCACATCCGGCAATATAAAAATAGGGTCTCTTTCGGGGCGTATCCTGTCCAAGACCACTTCGGGCAAAATGGACATACGCTTCGAAGAAATCGAAAGCCCGGCATATATGGAAAGCATTTCGGGCAATGTGGACATTTCCATTCCGGAAAACGCCGCATTCACTCTCAAAACGGAAACCGTTTCAGGAAACCTTGTATGCGAGGCCCCCTTGACCATTAAGGGAGGAAAGGACGACAACCTGCTTGCCGACATAGGCGGAGGCGGTCCCATACTGGAGATCAGGACAGTTTCAGGCGGCATGAACCTGCATTAGCACTACCTGAAATGCGCACTTTGTAGTATAATCTAGTAGACCCGCGACAAACAAATACAAAAAGGAAAGTGATTTCATGGACTACCGTAAAGAACTGAAAAACACAAAGAGGCTCGTTGTCAAGCTTGGAACCTCTACATTGACCCATCCGAGCGGAAAGCTCAATTTCGGCAGGATAGACCTCATAGCAAGGATTCTGTCTGATTTGAGAAACAAAGGCCTGGAAATCGTTCTTGTGACATCAGGGGCCATAGGAACGGGAACCATACGCCTTGGAATGAAGGAAAAGCCGAGCGACCTGCCCGGAAAACAGGCGGCCGCCGCAATAGGACAGGCCGCACTCATGAGGATTTACGAAAAATTCTTCCAATCCTACGACCAGGTAGTGGCACAGGCTCTCATAACCAAGTCCGTACTGGAAAATCCATTGACCAAGACCAACGCCGAGAACACCTTCAACAGGCTTCTCGAATGGGGAACAATCCCAATAGTGAATGAGAACGACACCATAGCAACCGACGAGATAGAGGCAGGATACAAGGGACGCATGGAATTCGGCGACAACGACACCTTGTCCGCCACTGTAGCCGCCCTCATAAAGGCCGACCTGCTTGTGCTCATGAGCGACATAGACGGCCTGTTCACTGCCGACCCCAGGAAGGACCCCAAGGCAAAGATAGTCCGGATAGT
>PKTO01000144.1 GCA_002869095.1 Clostridiales bacterium | reverse complement strand
ATGAAAAGCGGAATGAGTATGAATGCAATCATCCATACGACATACGGATATGCAAGCCATTTACGATTCATCGGCATCCGCCTCGCTTTGCTTTTTCATGATATGAATGTCGTAAGGGTCAACCTCAATATTGACATGCTCGCCCGGAATGAAATTTTTAGTGTTTTGAACAACCCATTCGTATCCATAGGTGTCTACGCATGTTTCATAGTGGACTCCCTTGAAAATGCAGTCAGTCACTTGCCCCACAAGCATTCCGCCTTCCCTCGCATATTCTTTTGAATGAATCTTGTACAAACGAACATCTTCAGGGCGTATAACCACATCCACCGACTCGTTTTCTGCAAAACCGGTGTCAACGCATTCAAACATGTGCCCGAACAACTCCAGCTCCTTGTCTTTCTTCATCGTACCCTGGTAAATATTGCTTTCTCCAATAAAATCCGCGACAAAAGCGTTTATAGGCTCATTGTATATAGCTTCCGGCTTTCCCATTTGCTGTATGGTTCCGTTGTTCATGACAACAACCGTATCGCTCATTGTAAGCGCCTCTTCCTGGTCATGGGTCACATAAACGAATGTTATCCCAAGCTCCTTTTGAAGGGTTTTGAGTTCATATTGCATTTCCTGCCTCAGCTTGAGGTCCAAAGAACTAAGCGGCTCGTCAAGAAGCAGTATCTCCGGCTCGTTTACAATTGCCCTTGCTATTGCAACTCGTTGCTGCTGCCCTCCCGAAAGCTGAGAAACCGATCTCTTTTCAAAACCGTCCAGGTTCACTTGCTTGAGCGCTTTTTTAACTTTTATCCGAATTTTAGTCTTTTCCATTTTTTTTATGTTGAGACCGAATGCAATGTTTTCATATACATTGAGATGCGGAAACAGGGCATATCTCTGAAACACCGTGTTTATGTTCCTTTTGTACGGAGGAATATCCACAATATCCTGCTTGCCATGAAGAACACGCCCTGCATCCGGTTTTTCAAAACCACCAAGAATTCTAAGCATTGTTGTCTTTCCACAGCCGCTTGGTCCTAAAAGGGTGAGAAATTCATTCTTTCTGATGTTAAGGCTTATATTGTCCAAAACCACTTGTTCATCAAATGATTTGCTTATCCCGTCCAATCTTATGAGAGCTTTTTCATTCATTTCGCCACCTCCTAAAAACTTGGCGGAGAGCTGACCCAAATTATTTTTGCATCCCCACTCCCAACATTCTCTATATAATGCTCGCTGGTCGCCGCAAAATAAAACGACTCGCCCTTTTTAGCCCTATAGCTTTCGCGTCCTTTATTTATCAATATTTTACCTTTCAACACATATCCGAATTCTTCCCCTTGGTGCGGGTTGTAAACCGATGTTTTGCCGCCCGCAGCCAATGTGAGCAGTATCGGTTCCATTTCGTTCTTTTGGGCATTTGGAACAACCCATTCTATGCTGTTCCCTGATTCATCATCCTCTTTGAGAAAATAATCAGTTTTGTGGAATACCACCTGGGTGTCTTCCGAATCGCTGAAAAATCCTTTCAGATCCGTGCCGAGGCATTGCAAGAGGTCAACAAGAGTCGCTATCGACGGCGATGTCAAATCCCTCTCAAGCTGGCTTATAAAACCTTTGGACAACTCCGCCCTGTCCGCCAGTTCCTCCTGTGTCAATTGATGCCGCAGTCTCAATTCTTTAATTTTTTCGCCTATATTCATTTTCGGCTCCTTGTAGTCAAAATATCAAGTAATTTGTTTACTATTTATAAACTCCAATTATAATATACCCTTTTGCCATCAGTTGTCAACATATATTCGTATACAAAATCAGCAAAGCAAAACCGTCCCCGAAACCATGCATTATTCAATCATTTATTCAGCAAAAGACACCTCAACGAGATGCCTTTTGGGTTTAACTTCAATTTTATTGAATTTTCAAGAATATGTCTTAATCGGTTAAAATATATTTCGTTATTATATATCCAATCCACGCAACAATTGCCATGAACACATACAGCAAATTAAGCTCCGCTTTGGCTATATTTCCATCCACATCCTTGACTGCATCTTCGTTTATGCGAAAATCTTCGGTGATTTCCATTCCATTGGCGTCATACATGGATGTTTCAAGAATCATAAAATAGTAAAGTTGCTGATTTGATCCGTCCTTGGCCTTTTCATCCATTTCCTTTGCATTATAAATATCCAGAAACTGCGAATTCTCCACTTCAAACCGCAATGTATGCCTTACGCGGTCTTTT
>PKTO01000347.1 GCA_002869095.1 Clostridiales bacterium | reverse complement strand
CTGCGGCCTCAAGAATCATTTTGACTGCGTTTCCGACTCCCTTGTTCTTTATGTTTCCTGCCGCCTCGAGCACTCTTTCTCCATCTTCGTTTGTACCCGAAACCTTGATTACCTTGTCCCATCTGTTGTATGAAATTTCTATGCCGGGATTTATGTCTACATCGACATAGCCTTCTGGCGTATAGTAAGCGTATCCTCCCGCTCCCGCACCTAAGAAAATCAGAAACGAAGCAGCCAGTGCCGTCAACCGCCTTGCCGCCCATTTTCTCTTGCCGCCGCCTGCGAAATCCAGCTCCTGTCCGACGCAAACGCTTCTTCCTTGCTTTTTCATTTTCATATACTCTCCGCTTTTATTGAGAACGACCAAGTCTTCCCCTTTTATCTCCATTACGATACCCTTCAAGATTTCACCTCCACTCTATATAATCCCTTATGTAGCGATAGTCTCCTGTCAAAACCACTACGAGACTCAATATATATATTCGACCCCTCTCGAGTTTTTTACGGGGTATTTCGATTTTATCCGTGATTTTATTTATGGGAAGCCTGTGGGTTCTCATGAGTTCGTCCATTATGCCGTCGTCACGGACAATGGCAAGCGCCAAATCCTTGTATTCGCGCCTAAGGCGTTCATGCTTTGGCGAATTCTCGACAAGTCTTGTGAAGGAAATCCCCCATGAACCAAGCTCCCTTTTGTATGCTTCTATTTCCTCCATTCTTTCTTCCGTTTCCTTTTTCCGTCGATACGCGTCATCGGCCGAAGATGCTTCATAGGCTCTTGCGGAGTAGTCACTGCTGTTGAAGTCCATCGGAAGAGCGTTATTTTTGGGGTTGCGTTTCCTGTAGTCGTCTATGAGCCTTCTTCCGATAACCTGCTTGGCGAAGGAAAGGAAACCTCCTTTTTCTATCTCGTATCTGCTTATGGCCTCGTCAAAAGCCATCATGGCAATACCGGACTCGTCGTCTACGCCCTGCCTTATGTAGCGTCCCGACTGCTTTGATGCGCAACCCAATATGAATGGCATGTATTCCCGAACCAATTCTTCCCTCATGGTCCGGTCGCCTTTAGCCAAAACGACCTTTTCCGCAAGTGTGCCCACCGTCTTCATCCCTTTCAACAAATCGCTTTTCGATATCTGTCAATAGTCCCCCACAAGGTCGACGAATCTCACCTGAAGAAGCGTCTTTTCAATCAATTCTCCACTCTCCGTCTTTTCCACCCTAAGAAGGGTCTGTACTTGTCCCTCGCCTGCCGGAATTATCATTATTCCCCTTGGGGCCAATTGATCCGTTAGAGCTTTGGGGACATGGCGAGCCGCCGCTGTCACCATTATCCTGTCGTATGGAGAGTGTTTCTCCCATCCCATGCTTCCATCCCCAACAAGATATTCAATATTATTATACCCCAAAAATGCCAGTCTTCTTTGCGCATTTTCCGAAAGGGCTCCTATGCGCTCGACCGTGTAGACCCTTGCCCCGAACTGGGCAAGGAATGCGGTTTGATAACCGCTTCCGGTTCCGATTTCAAGAACCTTTGAATCGCTTTTCAAAGCAAGCATCCTTGTCATGTAAAGCACAAGGCTCGGCTGTGAGATTGTCTGCCCGAATCCAATCGGAAGCGGCCCGTCGAATTCGGCGAACCGCTTGTTTTCGCCTTCAAGAAAAAACGACCGGTCGAGCCTTTTGAAAAATTCGTTCAATTCCTTGTCAGTCATGATTTCACCACTTTCCATCAAGGCTGTTCAAACACCTTTGTTTATTATTTATTCTCATTTTCAGCCTGTTTAATCAAAGTCGAACAAACTTGCCCTATTTGGAAAAATAATGTATTGCGGAAGTGCCGTTTTGGGTAAAAAAACATATAGGCACATTTTTCGCGCCGCCTTAAGTTTTATGAATGCCTAAAAAACAATCTGCAAGGGAGGTTTGCCTGACATGGATGAAAAAAAGGACAACAAGATAAGCCTGACTCGGCAAAGCCTCCTATTCTCGATAATAGTAATTCTTTTCCTAAGCCTTTCAAACGGCGTTATGACTTATTTCGGCCAGGTGAGGGCTTACGAGGCCGACCTCGAATCCAATGAAAACTCTTATCATGAAAGGGAGTTCGATTCAAGCCGGTCAAAAATACAAAGCATAAAGTCATATATAGACAATGAATCTGCTTTGTCTGAGGAATCCCTGAGAGAAAAAGCAAAATCCATCGTGTCGGAAGCACATGAAATGGCGCTTTCAATATATGAAGAAAACAAAAAT
>PKTO01000087.1 GCA_002869095.1 Clostridiales bacterium | reverse complement strand
GAAAAATGCTATTTTGAGATGCACCAGGTGCGACAAGGCGTTCGACGCAAATCAAGCGCACTACAGGTGCGACGAGTGCAACGAGCCGCTCGAGCTTGAGCGCATAGCAAGCGGAAAGATAAATGAAGGAAACGCAATGAAGCAAAACCTGCTTCGGAGATATTCCGATTTTTTTCCTTTCGTGGAAGTAGATGAAGACCTTTCGCTGGGGGAAGGATTCACGGCCCTTGTGGAATCAAAGAGCCTTGCGGCTCAAGCTGGAATAGGCAAATTGCATTTCAAGAACGAAAGCCAAAATCCGACATGGTCATTCAAGGACAGGGGCACATATGCAGGGGTGCAGCATGCCGTCAAGCTTGGATACGAAAAAATAGGCACAGTCTCAACAGGCAACATGGCCCCTTCGGTAGCGGCATACGGAGTCGCAGCTGGACTCGAGACATTCGTGCTGGTAAACAAGGACATACCCGGCGAAAAAATGAAGCCTATAAGCATATACGGAGCAAACCTGATCAGAGTCGATGGGGATTACGGGCAAATGTACTATGAAAGCCTCAAAATAGGCAAGGAAAACGGAATATACTTTTTGAATTCGGATTCGCCGTTCAGAGTCGAAGGATCGAAGACGATAGCTTTCGAAATTTGCGAGCAGCTGGATTTTGTCATGCCCGACTATGTAGTTGTCCCCACAAGCGCAGGAGGCAACATAAGGGGGATAGAGAAAGGTTTCGCGGAATTTTTGGCCTGCGGCCTTGTCGAAAGGATTCCAAAGATGATTTGCGCCCAGGCAAGCGGATGCTCGCCCATAGCCCGTGCCTACGAAGCCGGAAGAATGGAAATTGAAAGGCTCTATGACACCGGGACAATAGCGCATGCCATAGAAAATCCGTTTCCCCCGAGCGGGAATCAAACACTGAGGATGCTCGACCACAATGGAGGGATTGCCGTTTCTGTAAAGGACGCCGAAATAATCGAAGCGCAGAGGATGATGGCGGAGGCAGGGCTTTTCGGCCAGCCCGCATCGGCAGTTCCATTTGCCGCTTTAAGGAAGCTGAGAAGTGCGGGAATAATAAGCGGCGATTCAAGTGCGGTATGCATTCTTACGGGAAGCGGACTGAAATATGCCGCGGCGCTTGACAAGCATAATCTTAAAAGCGAGGAATGCCGTCTGGAAAGCCTCAGCGGCTTCATTGCCGAAAATTATTGAAGGGAGCGGGTTTGATGAGCATAGAAAAAAGACTCGAGGAGCTTGGCGTAATTTTGCCTGATCCGCCTGCGCCTGCCGCGCAATATGTGCCTGCAGTCATTTGCGGACAACTTGTTTTAGTGGCGGGACAGACTCCAAAGGACGGGACCGAATTGCTTTACAAGGGGAAAGTGGGAAGGGACCTTACCCTTGAAGAAGGCAGAGAGGCGGCTGGAATCTGCGCCATGCGCTGCATAAGCGCGGTCAAGGGCGCGATCGGAGACTTGGACAGAGTCGAAAGAATTGTCCAAATAACCGGATATGTCAATTGCGGAGAAGATTTTGAAAAGCATTCCATGGTCATAAACGGAGCTTCGGATTTCCTGGAAAAAGTTTTCGGAGAAAAGGGCAGGCACTCGAGAGTCGCGACGGGAGCCAATTCACTTCCCGGCAATGCGGCAGTCGAGATTCAGATGATAGCACAATTCAAGTGATTGAAAGGTTCCCGGGAAACGGAAATCATCATTTGAGCAAAATGCTTGAATTCAAGCATGGATTCACGGAGGATAAAAGGATGGAAAGACTGACCGAACTGCTTGACGGGAAAGGTGAATACGCCACAAGACATGTTGAAGCAGTACAAGACGGCTTTTACGGCGGGAAAGCGGTTGAAGAGCTTGCGAAATTTGAAAACCTTTATGAACATATGGAAATGCGAATGGTGGAAATACCAAAGCAGCTTGCGGAATTAAGGGACGAAGGCAAAGAGAAAAGCTATCGTTTCAGAGAAATATTTGCGCAGAAACTTACAATTGAAGCCTTTCTTGAAATAATGAAAGACTTCGGCATAAAACAGGAAAAGCCTTCGCGGGATTAGCCGCGAAGGCTTTTTGAAGCTTTAAGAAACATCGGTTAGGTTTTTATGCCGACAGATTTTCCATTGCTTCGATGAATGCATCGATTGGCTGGTCTCCAAGAAGGTCGGGACCTTCGTTGAATACTATTTTTGGCACGCCGCTGACATTGAACTTTTGGGAAAGCTCCCCGAAGGTGTTTGCCTCGATCATTTCCGCAT
>PKTO01000205.1 GCA_002869095.1 Clostridiales bacterium | reverse complement strand
ACCCCCTCTTTGGAACCCATATTTAAAATTAAAAACATTGTTCGCCGCAAAGACGCAAAGGACTGGATATTTTTGTTAAGGTCAAAATCATAAGTCAAATCAAGCCCAGCCCTTACCAGGCTGCCTGCAAGAAACTCAGAATCAACTTGGTTCTTCGAGCACCCCAATGTTTCAATAAAAAACTTTTTATTTTCAATTTCAATATTCTTGCCATCAGCATTATTCATAATCGGTCCCCAAATCTTCCTCATTTATCAGTACGTTTCTTGGTTTCTTGCCGTCGCTTTTACTCACTATGCCTCTTTTTTCCATTTCGTCGATTATCCTGGCCGCACGATTGTAGCCTATCCTGTATCTCCTTTGCAGCATCGATATTGATATTTGATCCATTCCTGCTACGGTTTCGATAACTTCCGGCAAAAGCTCGTCAGTTTCATCTACATTGTCCTTAACAAATGTTTCGGCGGGCATTTCTTCATATTCCACTTCGCCAACCTGTGATTTTATATGATTCAACACTCTTTTGGTCTCGTTGTCAGATACAAAAACGCCCTGAATCCTTCTAGGCTTGGACTGCCCCACCGGATAGTGCAGCATGTCCCCTTTACCCAATAATTTTTCAGCTCCGCCCATGTCCAATATCGTTCTGGAATCGGCTTGAGACGAAACCGCAAAAGCAATTCTTGACGGTATGTTTGCTTTTATTATTCCCGTTATTACATCCACCGAAGGCCTTTGAGTTGCAACAATCAAATGGATGCCTGCGGCCCTTGCCATTTGGGCTATTCTGCATATTGCATCTTCCACTTGACTGGGAGCTACCATCATCAGATCCGAAAGTTCGTCAATTATGACAACAATTTGATACATGCTTTCATGGTCGCGGCTTTTATTGTAGCTTTTTATATCCCTCACATTGGTTTCCGCGAATGTCTTATATCGCTCATTCATCTCATTTACGATCCAATTCAATGCCGCTCCAGATTTTTGAGGGTCTGTGACAACAGGCATGATAAGATGCGGAATGCCGTTATACTGATTCAATTCTACAACTTTCGGGTCAATCATTAAAAATTTCACTTCGTCAGGTCGTTTTGCAAACAGCAAGCTGGTGATGAGTGCATTTACGCATACGCTTTTGCCTGATCCGGTTGCTCCTGCAATCAGCAAGTGGGGCATTTCTGTCAGATCGGATACGATTGGATTTCCTGATATGTCTTTCCCAAGCGCAAAATTCAAGCCTTCCTTTTTTTCTTTGAAGCTGCTGCTTTTTATGATTTCACGCAAGCCTACAAGCGAATTTCCGTCGTTTGGAACCTCAATCCCAACTGCCGCCTTCCCTGGAATCGGAGCTTCAATACGTATATTCCTTGCGGCCAGATTCAAGGCTATGTCATCTGAAAGTGAAACGATTCTGCTTACCTTCACGCCCGGTTTCGGCTGTATTTCATACCTCGTGATAGTCGGTCCCCTGCTTACTTGAATAACCTTTGCATCGACTCCAAAATCATCCAATATCCTTTCAAGGTTTTTCGCTTTTTTCAATACTGATTTCCTATCCATTTCCTTTCCGTTTTCAGGAGTTTTATCCAGCAGTTCAATTCCAGGCAATCTGTATTGCCTATAGTTTTCACTGAAACCGCTCTTGGATATTTCACTGTTGATTTTTATAGATTCTGAAATTGAATCTGCCTTTGGATTTGAAGCGGATTCATCCCTTTGACCAATTTTTTCTTCGGTTTTGCCATTTTCAATATTGTCTTTGCGTTCTCCATATTCCTTGGCATAGTCAATCACCTTTATGGCAGGCTGCGCTTTAATCTCTTCCGGGATTTCCTTAAGAACTTTCTTTTCGCTTTTTTCTTTTTTCTTTTTTCCTTCCCTGTATGCAGATTCCTCTTTAGTGAATACTTTCAATGCTGATTTCTTAAGCATCTTCATGAAAAATATCAATCCGCCCGCAACCGCTTTATAAATTTCCGCTATGGATTTGTCCAAAATTATGGCTGTTCAAATCAATAAAAGTATAGCGGAAAGAAACAGGCTCCCATAGGTTCCAAGCATTTTAACCGATGCTGAATATATCATTCTGTTTATCAATCCGGGAGCTTCCCCGGAGACGCCGCCCGCAAAATAGACGGCTGTTTCTTTGGCATCAAAAGTCCTTTGGATGCCATTTGTGATACCGTATAAAATTGAACCCGAAACCATAAAATCAGCCAAAACAAAAACACTTCGATACGAACCGCCTTTTTCAATCACTTGCAGCACACCTGACAAAATCAATATAAAAGCCATGTATACCGCATTCCCATTGAACAAGCCTCCGAAAACATTCTTCAGCCACTCTCCGACTATCCCTGCGGATTCGGTATAGATACTGAGCAGAAGCATTATGCCCGCCGCAATCATGACAAATGGCAAAATCAAATGTTTCTTTTTGTCTTTCACTTTTACGCTTGCCTTTTGTTTTTTTCTGTTTTTTGCTGTAGCCATAAAAATCACCTTTTTCAAAAAAATAGAGTGGCATCAATACATTCGCCACCGTTTATTATATCATAAACTGCATGTCTCCATAAAATAATCCCCGCGGCATATCAACACTGCCTCGCCTTTCATATACAGTGAATCTTCCCTAATACTTATGGACAAGCCGCCTCCTGGAACCTTTACATACACGTTTTCGTCAACGAGGCCGAAAAAATGGGCCAAATATGCCGATGCACATACGCCAGTACCGCATGACAAAGTTTTTCCCGCTCCACGTTCCCAAGTTTCAACAGAAATATTCTTTGGTGAAATCACTTTTACGAAATTGACATTTGTTCCTTCTGGAAATACTTCTTTCAATCTCTCAAGCTCGAATCCCCATTTTTCGACATCGAATGATTTGTCGCCCTTTTCAAAAACAACAGTATGTGGAACCCCCATCCTGACTGAACTTGCTTCTAAAATGCCAAATCTTGTTTTAATGCCCGCTTTTAGAAACTTGCCCTCCTTGCCGCCTATCGCAGGAACGCTCACTGCATCAGTTAGGGGTTCCCCCATTTCCACTTCAACCAAGCATTGCTCAAGCAATTCAACATTGTAGATGCCGGCGTCCGTTTCTATTGAAAATTTTCTGTCTGAAACCTTCCCGCTGTCATATGCATATCTTGCAAAACATCTTATTCCGTTTCCGCACATTTCGGCTTTTGTTCCATCGGAATTATAGTACTTCATTTTAATGTCAGCCACACAGGATTCCATTGCAAACATTAATCCATCGGCCCCTACACCGAAATGCCTTTCGCATATTCTTTCCGCAATCTCGGGCACGCTCAAGTCCGCGCCAATTATTTCTTCATATTCGGTTAAAATAAAATCATTCCCTGTTCCATGCATTTTTGTAAATTTCAATTTGCACTCTCCTTGCTTGATTTCTTTTATTATACCAAATTTTATTGCTTCAATTATCAAATTTGTTTTACTCTATAAAAATGATATACTTGAGCATATCAAAATGAAAGGGTGATATTATGCCGTTTGACGGATATGTTGCTCGCGCGCTCAAGTGCGAGTTGAATGCGGTTCTAAAAGAATCGAGAATAGATAAAATATACCAGCCCGACAAATTTCAACTGGTGCTGCGTTTCAAAAGGGGCCGCGAAACCCGAAAGTTGTTGATTTCTGTAAATTCCAGTCTTCCATATATCGCAATGACTGAAATGGATAAAACAAACCCTAGCTCTCCTCCTCTCTTCTGCATGGTTCTAAGAAAGCATTTGCAAGGCGGTTTTTTGAGTGAGGTTGTGCAATACGACAACGACAGGATACTTTTTTTTGATTTCCACACACATGACGAAATGAAATTTTCAGAAAGAAAGCGGCTTGTTGTAGAATTGATGGGAAAACACAGCAACATAATTCTTGTTGATTCTGAAGGAATAATAATAGACAGCATAAGAAGAATTCCCTCAACAATCAGCCGGCAGCGCCAAGTCCTTCCCGGTCTCGCATATGACTTTCCACCCGACCAGGATAAAATCAACATCGAAGAATGCATTTGCAGCGATTTTTATGAAAAGATTCAATTTGGGAATACAGATGTCTATAAAATGATTTATTCCAACTACAAAGGAATAAGTCCAATATTGGCAAAGGAGTTCTGCCAGCGCTCCGGAATAGATCCTCATTCAAATACAGCCGACATGGATTCCGCATCCTCCAAAAAACTTTGGGAAACTATAATATCCTTTGGAAAATCAATCGATTCCGGCAATGAAAAACCTACTGTTTTTACCGAAAAAAATTCACCCAAGGATTTTCATGCGACAGAATTGGAAACATACCCGAATCAAATCTACGAACGCGAAAATTTCAATTCGATTTCCTGTGCAATAGACAGGTTCTATATCGACAAGAACAAGGCTGCCAATCTTGCGGCCAAATCCTCGAATTTGAATAAGCTTGTCAAGTCCAGGATTTCGCAGGCAAGCAACAAACTTCAGAAACTTCATGATGAATACACCAATTCGCTTGATTATGAGAAATACAAGATATACGGCGATATTCTTTTGGCGAACATCCATAAAGTCAAACAAGGAATGGAATCGATATCGTTGGAAAATTTCTATGATGAAAACAGCCCGATAGAAATACCTTTGGACAATAGGCTCAGTCCGTCAAAGAATGCTCAAAAATATTTTAAAAAATACAACAAATACAAAAATGCGAAATTGCAGCTCCACAAACAAATACTTATTGCAAAGAGCGAAATTGAATATTTGGAGAATGTTCTTGTAAATCTTGAAAATTCATATGAATTTACAAACATTGCTGCAATAAAGGAAGAATTGAAAAAAGAAGGATATTTGGGCAATCGTTTCAGCCAAAACAAAAAACAGACTAATACAAAGGAAATTGATAAATTCAACAAAATGCACATGTCTTTTCTGACAGAAAATGGCAAAAATATAATTGCAGGGAAAAACAGCAGCCAAAACGAACGCGTCACCTTTAAAAAATCGCGACCAGGAGATTTTTGGTTTCATGCAAAGAATATGCCAGGCTCTCATGTAGTGCTTGTAAATGACGGTTCCTTATTGGAAAAAGACTTCATGGATGCAGCTTCAATAGCAGCTTATTACAGCAAAGGACGCCTTTCTTCGAACGTCCCTGTCGACTGCACCGAAATACGAAATGTAAAAAAGATCAAGGGCGCCGGTCCCGGACTTGTGACATACTCGGGACAAAACACGCTTTATGTAACTCCTCAAGAGAAAGAAATACAAAAGATGAAGTCCATGGATTAATCCATGGACTTCATCTTTTGTATAAGTTCTTTCATGTCTTCAGGCATAGGACATGTAAAAGTCATCATCCTCTTTTCAATCGGGTGGTAAAAACTAAGTTTTTTGGCATGAAGCGCCTGCCTTGAAAAAACATGTCTGCTTTTTTTGAATCCATATGATGCATCGCCCACAATGGGGTGCCCTATATATGACATATGCACCCTGATTTGATGTGTCCTCCCAGTTTCCAGTTCACACTTTACAAGAGTCGCATTCCTGAATCTCCTTAGAACTTCGAAATGGGTTATTGCGGGTTTACCTTTTTCCACAACCGCCATTTTCATTCGGTTTGATGGATCTCTCCCGATTGGAGCATCTACTGTTCCGGATTTTTCTTTTACGTTTCCCTCAACCAATGCATAGTATATTCTTGTGATTTCGTGGCCCTTCAACTGTTCCGAGAGATTTTTATGAATCGTGTCGTTTTTTGCAACAACCAGCAGTCCGGTTGTGTCTTTGTCTATCCTGTGCACTATCCCAGGCCTGATCACACCATTTATGGAAGACAGCGAATCACAATGGTGCAAAAGTGCGTTTACAAGCGTTCCGTCATAGTTCCCAGGCGCCGGATGCACCACCATGCCCTTATCCTTGTTTACGACTAAAAGCCCATCATCCTCATAAACGATATTCAGCTTTATGTTTTGGGCTTCAACCTCAAGCTTTTCGGGCTCAGGAACAGTCAATTCCAATGTCGCGCCTTGCTTCAACCTGTGATTCTTTTTCACGACTTTAATGCCGTCTTGCGTCACGTTTCCATCGCCAATCAACTTTTGCAGATAATTTCTTGAAAATTCCTCTAGATTTTCGTTGAGGTAAGCATCCAGCCTGGATCCTTCCCCGTCTTCGCCAACAATCACCTTTAATGTTTCCATATCATATCATTCCATTTCCATTTTTTTGATAAGATCAATAACCACGCGACTGGATTCGTGTGCATGCTTGTCGGCAAATTCGCTGAAATTTTCGGTTGCCGAATTGTCAGCCTTGTCTGAAATTGTCCTGATCACTACAAAAGGCCTTTTATTCACATGACAAACATGAGCTATTGCCGCGCCTTCCATCTCCGCACATACCCCTCCGAAAAATTCATTAAGGTGAATTCTTTTTTCGGAATCCGCAACAAACACATCGCCTGATACTATTCTTCCCACATGCACTCTTTTTTCTTTGCCTATGGCTTCGACAGTCAAATCAATCAATCTCGGCTCTGCCTCGAAAATGGATCTTTCCATTCTCGGTATCACGCCGGGTTCATATCCGAAACCCGTTGCATCCATGTCGTGTTCGAGCAATTCGCTTGAAACAACTATGTCGCCTATTTCGAGAAATTCTTCCAAGGCACCTGCAAGCCCTGTATTTATTATGCTTTCAACCTGGAATTTTGTTATCAATATCTGAGCGCAAAGAGCTGCATTAACCTTGCCTATGCCGGACATCACAAGCACAACTTCAGTGTTGTGTACAAATCCTTTGTTGAATGTCATTCCTGCATAAATTTCCTTGTCCTTTATTTCCATCAATTCCAATATGCACTGGATTTCCTCCTCCATTGCTCCGATGATTCCTATCTTCATTTCTTGATTACCTCCTGTGAATTCTTAAAAACAACCCACCAAAAAGGCGGGTTGAATATTTTGACTGGATTCAATCAAACATGTCCTCAGTTGACTTGTTCAATAATTCTATCTGCGACTTTAAAAGATTTCTATACCTTTCATTGAAAATCAATACCTGTTTTTTGGCATCGTCAAATTCTCTCTTTACCCTCATGACTTCTCCGTTCGCTTTCTCGATTATCCTTTTTGCTTCCTCTTCAGCCTTTTTATTTATGAATTCAGCTTCTTTTGCGGCATTGTTTTTTAATGTTTCCGCGGTATCGCTTGCCAATATCAATGTTTCGTTCAATGTCTTTTCCATGCTTTTGTAAGTCTCAATTTGATCTTCAAGCAATACTATTCGTTCTTTAAGATCCTTATTCTCCTTGTATATGATTTCATAGTCCTCGAAAATATCATCTATGAATTTATCGACTTCCCCGGTCTGATAGCCTCTCAATGATTTCCCAAATTCAACGGCTTGTATTTCCAACGGATTAATCATTTTTTCACCCCATCACACATATTTTTTTATTTTAAGAACATAGTTGCCTTTTTTAGTAACACCTTTCGTATCACCTATTCTTATTTTGCCATTGCCTCTGTATGAAACAACATCCGATTCCATAACACAATGATCAGCCGTGTTCAGTATAAAGTCATTCAATTTCACTTTGCCTTTTAATATATCGCCTTTTACGTCTTTTCTGCTTCGCTTGAAAAGTTTCGATAAAATCAAATCGGACCTCATTGAAGATACGACTATTTCATTCTCATTGAAACGCTGTTTGGGCATATCGAATTCCCCGCATGAGATCGCTTTGGATGATTCAATGCAGGCCCTTCCCACTCGATTAATATTCATTCTGATAAAATCAACCATGTCATCCGATACAACCACATGGGACACAAACCCTTCTATCCCTATATCGCCAACCTTTGACCGCTTTACCCCAAGCGAAAGCAATGCCCCTAAAACATCTCTGTGTCCAACCTCTGAATTGAATTTCAGTTCAATGAGTCTCAATCCCGCTTCTTCCATCGATATTTCACCATGGGTCGAAAATATCATTCTTCCCCTTTCGGCATCCGGATATCCACCCTCAAAGCGGATCACCACTTCATTGTCTCCTGTTGAACGCACGAGAGACTCGACAAAATCGAACCGGCTCCTGGATATTATCCCACTGATCCCCAAAGTTTTGCCCCTTGAAATGGATTCATATGCAGACAAAACCTTAAGAATTTCATAAACATCGTCTTTGGAATGACTGATGTGCTTCTGCCTGTTCAAAAAGTCTTCGACCTCTTTTTTCCCAGGCATCCTATAATACGCTTACTATCAAGCTGCTTAGCACGTCAAGCGCAAGGATTGCGAAAATAGGCGAAAAATCGATCATGCCTCCCCCAATGCCCATTTTGAACAAAAGGTTTCTAAAAGGCGAAAGAATCGGCTCAGTCAAGCCGTACAGCATCTTGAAAATAGGATTTGAATAATCGCGCGCAAACCATGAAAATATTATTCTCGCAATGATCAAAAAATTAACCACTTCAACAAATCTATAAATCGATTCCTTTATAATCCACATGTTCTCCTCCATATTCCACTACTTTTGCCAAGGAAAAATTCCTTTTTCAGTTGTCTCGGTTTTGAAATCCCCTTGAATTTCAACATTTTTGGGAGCTATTATAAAAATGCCTTTGGAGATTTTTTGAATTTTCCCCTCCAATGCATATACAGCCCCGTTAAGGAAATCAAATATTTTTTTTGCCAATTCATATTCAAGCTCTTCAAGATTTATTACAACAGGCTTATTGTTTTTGAGGTTGTCCACTATGCCTGGAACCTCTTCAAAATCTTTTGGTTCGTGGACGATAACCCTCATCTGTTGGTTTGAATGTATGTTCAAAATCTTATTCCCCCTGATCTTGGTGTCGGCTTGCTCAATGCTTTGCTCAGAAAATATCTCATCCTCTTCAATTTCATCCAATTCATCTTCATCATATTCGTCGATACCCATGAAAAATTTAATTTTATCGATTACGCTAATTCCAATTCCTCCTTATTTTGAATAATTCCTTTCCCCAAATATCCCCGTCCCTATCCTGACCATATTGGCGCCTTCCTCTATTGCCGTTTCAAAATCATGCGTCATTCCCATGGACAGGTAAAGCATTTGATTCTCATGGCCTTTCATTTTCATTCTTATAAACAATTCATGCATTTTCTTGAAATACGGCCTTACTTTTTCTTTATCTTCAATGTATGGTGCAATAGCCATAAATCCGCATATCCTTATATTGTCAAGGCTTGCCGCCTCATTCAGAAATGATTCGGCATCATCGCAATCAATGCCGGATTTGCTCACTTCTTGTCCTATGTTTATCTGGATTAGGCAATCCATCGTTTTTCCCGAAAGGGCCGCCCTCTTGTCTATCTCACGGGCAAGCTCCATGCTGTCAAGCGAATGGACCATGTCAACCTTGTCAATTATGTATTTAACCTTGTTCCTTTGCAAATTGCCTATCATATGCCATTCGACTTTTTCTTCTATCTTGTCGTACTTGCCCAGTATCTCCTGCACCTTGTTTTCTCCGAGCACAGAAACCCCTGCCTCTATCGCTTCTTTTATCCTTTCGGCATCGATTGTTTTTGTAACTGCAATCAATTGTATTGCATTTCTTTCAATACCTTTTTCTTTGCAGATCTTCCCGATTTTCTTTTCTATTTCCTCAAGGTTTGTTTTAATTCCCATAAAGGCCTCCTAGTCGCTGATGTCGACAATAATCTCGTCATATACCTTGACGGTGTCTATCGCTTCGACATTTCCATTTTCATCATTCCTGTAGAATATGCCATCGCTTACAACCGCCCATTCATTGTTTGAGCCTTTTACGCCAACAGGCTTGAAAACAGCTTTTCCGTTTATGTTCTTTATAAGAACGCCTATTTCGTCCTCCTGATAAACGAGAGCATCGACAGGCACAATCAATCCGTTTATGTTTTTGTTTATTATATGCATTCTTGTCGACCTTTTTCCCAAAAACACCCTTGCCTGCTCGCTTATTCTCAAAACGGCATAACAGTTGCCTATTTCATTATTTGTTTCAACTACTCTTGCATCCACATTCTCATCTTCAAAAACAATTTTTACACTCGACCCTTCGTTGAAGCGTCCAATGTTCCTCAGGTCTGTATAGACATATACATACCAAGCCGAATTGTCTATTACTTTCATTATCGGAGAATCCTTTTCAGCTTCCCTATCTTTAAGGTTTACCGAATTTATGGTTTCACTTCGCACTTTTTCCATGTCCAGAAACATTACGCTTTCCCTGCTTAAAATTTCCTCATAACCGTCAATATTGAATGAAACGATTCCGGATATGGGCGAATTCGCTCCATTATAGCGATTCACAGCTTCTGTTTCAATTTCTTCTCTTCCTGTTTGCATTATTTTTTCGTCGATTGCATGCTTTATCAATGCAATCCTGTCATAGGTTCCATTTGCGGACAAACTTCGTATGTCTTGAATCTGTTTTCCGACATCTAGGTTTTCATATGCCACCCTCAGGTATTCACCCGATGTCTTTATTTCGACATGCTGCGCATTTCCAACTGCGCTTTCACCGTATGCTCCAGTTTCAACATAATAAAGAGGATATCCTTTTCTTACTTTGTCTCCTTCATTGACTTTGTATTTTATTTGACCTGATTCAACCGGAAATACAAGAATTTCATCTCTTATTATCAAGCAGTCATATTCATTTTCCTGCACTATGCTTCCATACTCTACGATATAGGGTTCATCCGGTTGTTCAAAGTTTCCAATAAGCGCAAATATCTTATAAAAGAAAAATATTATGATAATCAAGAAAACTCCGTATTCAAACGCTCTATGCCTTTTATTGCTTCTTCTCATTGGAATCCCCTGTCAAAATAAATATAAGGCTACTAAGCAGCCTTATATAATTTTACCATATCTTGATACTATTTTTAATTTTTTTATATGTATAACACTGAATTCCATAATGTTGTCGTCATCTGTCAACAGGCACAACTTTTCTTTATATTTCTTTATCCCCAACACTTTACCCTTGTAAGTCTTGTTGGTTTCAACCAGACTCAATTTTATTTCATCTCCTATTGAAAGTCTCATCTTGCCGAGTTTGAAGCATTTCTTGTCGATAAGTTTCAAATAGCTTTCAGTAAGTGTGCGACTCTTGATGATTATTTTGTTTTTGCATGAATGACGTCTTTCTTCAAACAAACATGCAAAGTAACAAGCAACCGAAGCAATCAGCAGCAAAACCGCGATTTTCAGCATAGAATCCAAGATTTGCATTTGCATCCCTTCTTTTCGATAGGTTTTTCGACAATTCAATTATGGCACAATAAAATGAACTTTTCAACATTCTTTGTTAGTTTTTTATCAATTGATTCACTTTATTTTCATTGTTGTTTCCATCTCGTGTCTTTTTGAACGGGTCATAAGGTTATTTACCGATTTTTCCACATCATGATTTTCATAAAGGACACGATAAAGCTCATCGACAATCGGCATGTCGACTGAATATTTTTTTGCCAATTCAAATGCGGACTTTATTGTATAGATTCCCTCTACCACCATTCCGATTTTTTCAACGGCGTCTTCCATTTTCATGCCTTCTCCAATAAGAATCCCGCATCTTCTGTTTCGGCTGTGCATGCTGGTGCATGTTACAATCAGATCCCCAATTCCGGTAAGCCCTGTAAATGTGTTTACGTCAGCTTTCATGGCTTCACCCAATCTGGCAATTTCAACTATTCCCCTCGTCATCAAAGCGGCTTTGGCATTGTCTCCGTATCCCAATCCATCGCTGATCCCTGCGCCGAGAGCAATGACGTTTTTCAGCGATGCTCCAATCTCGACACCGCAGACGTCAGTATTTGTATAGACTCTCAATCTGTCAGTTATAAAGAGGTCTTGAATCATTTCAGCCAATTCAAGTTCTTCGGAAGCGGCAACCAGTGTTGTTGGCATCTCCCTCGAAACCTCTTCCGCATGGGACGGTCCGCTGAGAGCTACGAAGGGATTGTCGGGAAAAAATTCTTTGACTACATCGGACATCCTCTTGAGGGTTCCAATTTCAATCCCTTTTGAAACATTCACTATTATTTTATTTTCCATCAATTCAGGTTTAATCTTTTCCAATGTGCTCCTGACGCCTTGTGAAGCAACAGCCAGAATTACAATTTCGGCAAGACCCAGACACTGCTCCATGTCATCGGTGAAAATGATTTTCTCGTCAATCTTTATTCCCGGGAGTGAAAATGCATTTTCTCTCGTTTTATTGATATTGTCCACATGTTCCGAAAGTCTGTCCCATACAACAACTTCATGTCCTTTGCCGTTCAATGTTATGGCGATTGCCGTTCCCCAACTTCCTGCACCCATTATCGCTATCTTTGTTTTCATAAAAACCTCCTTGTAGTTCTTTTACATGCCTTTCCTTTTTTCTTTTACTTCAAATACCACAGGCGTTCCATCGAAACCGTAGGCTTCTCTGAGCTTGTTTTCAAGATATCGGATATAAGAAAAATGCGCAAGGTCTCTGCTGTTTACAAACAATACGAACTTTGGCGGCTTTACGGAAACCTGAGTCATGTAATAAATTTTGAGCCTCTTTCCTTTGTCGGAAGGGGGTTGATTAAGCAAAACTGCTTCATTCAACAAATCATTCAATGCGCCCGTTGAAACTCTTTTGCAGTATTCACTGTGAACGTAGTCAATCCGTTCAATCAATTTTTCGGTTCGTTTGCCGGTTTTCGCAGATATGAATATCATTGGCGCATAAGTCAAGTAAGCCATTTCATTTCTGATAAGCTTGACGAATTCATCATATGTCTTGTTGTTCTTTTCCACAACATCCCATTTGTTCACTACTATTACCATGGCTCGTCCGGCTTCATGGGCATAGCCTGCAATTCGTTTGTCCTGTTCCGATATGCCTTCTTCGGCATCCAACACCAAAAAACATACATCCGCTCTTTCGATTGCGCTCAAAGATCTTATCACACTGTATTTTTCCACATTTTCACTTATGCTTCTTCTTCTTCTTATTCCTGCTGTATCGATCAACACGTATTGCCTTCCGTTTTTTTCAAAAGGCGTATCGATTGCGTCTCTCGTTGTACCCGATATATGGCTTACGATTACGCGCTCTTCACCAAGTATACGATTGATAATGGATGATTTGCCGACATTGGGCTTTCCTATCAGCGCAACCTTTACCACATCCTCGTCATCTGCATAAGTAGACGGTTCGGGAAAATGACCCACTATGTCATCAAGCAAATCTCCAAGATTCAACCCATTGGCAGATGATATGGGCATTGGATTGCCAAGCCCCAATGTATATGCATCCAGAACAGTATCATTGATTGATGTTATTTGGTCCACCTTGTTTACAACAACCAAAACCGGCTTTCTGGTTTTTCTGAGCATCTCGGCTATATATTCGTCTGTCGTAGTCAATCCTTCCCTGCCGTCAAGCATAAATATTATGACATCAGCGGTTTCTATCGCCAACTCAGCCTGTTTCTTCATATTGTCCATTATGACGTCTTCATCGACAATCTCAATTCCTCCGGTGTCAATCATGATGAATTTATGGGTCAGCCATTCAGCTTCTATATAAATTCTATCTCTGGTGACCCCAGGCTTGTCTTCAACTATTGAAATTCTTCTACCTGCTATTTTATTAAAAAACGTCGATTTTCCCACATTGGGTCTTCCGACAATAGCCACTATTGGTTTTGTCATTCGATCAACTCCGATTCTTCAATTTGATAATCTTATCAACCAGCATAAATCCGTCAATCTCGACCGGAATTATCTTCTTAATTGAACTTTTGCCTATTTCTTCAATATTCAAGTCATCAACTGTCAGTTTGGTTCCTTCCTTTATCATCGTTCCGGGGACAAGAACTGTTT
>PKTO01000261.1 GCA_002869095.1 Clostridiales bacterium | reverse complement strand
GACCATGGATACAAGACAATAGCTGCAGACATAAATTGCGCAAAACCTTATAGTGAAATGAAATACTGTGAAAAAATCTGCCTTGTGATTGGGAACGAGGGATCGGGCATCAGAAACGAAATACTTGACATTTGTGATGAATCCGTTAAAATACCTATTATAGGTCGTGCGGAATCATTGAATGCCGCGGTGGCCGCCGGAATTCTGATGTACGACATCGCCCTGAGGAAGAATTGTTAGAAAATTTCAAAATCACCCTGTAATTGTCATTGTTTTATTGTAAACAATTGCCCCCTATGGTATAATTCAATTAATAAAATTCAGTAATTCAAAGGTGTGCAGCCGTTATGAAGAGAAATCCAAGTTTCTTTTGGAATATTTTTCTGATTACAGGGAATATCAATGCATACTTGATTTACAAGGATTTGGTTTCATAATGTTCCATACATAGGCTTAGATGGAAAAAGTAAGCGAATTAATGCCAAAGAGAGAGTGAATGCCATGGGCTGCAAGCATTTGCGGGAAAATGGTTCGCTGAAGTTCGTTCCGGAGCTTCCGATTTGAACTTAAAGTAGATTCGGACGCGTTATTGCGTTAAAAATATCGAGTGGCCGAGGAATCGGTTATTAGGGTGGTACCGCGAAAATTTCGTCCCTTGTTGGATGAGGTTTTTTTTTATTTATGGAAAAGATTTTGCAGCAAAATGAAAGGAGAAAAAACCGAGGAAAGCTCCGGCAAATGCTGGAAAAACCAAATGGCGCAAAAACATCCCCCGGTTCATGTTCGTGAAAAACATGGTTTACAAGCAAGGGTCGTTATTCCGGTGTTTATTTTTGTGGTTTGAGTGAATGGAACTCAATATTGGAAAAAGTGAAAAAATATTGACAATGGAGGTAAATTTGATGAAAGAGAAATTGAAAGCTTTGCTCCTCGAAGGGGAGAAAAGAATTGCAATGGCACGAAATGAAGTGGGATTGCAAGAGGTCAAGGCGTCGATCCTCGGTAAACAGGGATCGCTCACCAAGATATTGAAAGAAATCCCCAAACTTGATGTTTCGATTCGTCCGCAAGTAGGAAGAGAAGCGAACAAGCTGAAAAATAATTTTACGGCTTTGATTGAATCGCGCATGGAGGAGCTAAAACTAAAGGCATCGGAAATTTCCCCGGATTTTGATTGCAGTGTGCCCGGCATACTGCCGAATAGTGGAGGGCTGCATCCGATTACACAGATGTGCTACGATTTGAACGATGCTTTTCGATCAATGGGATTTGAAATATTTCAGGAAAAAGACATCACAAGCGAATTATACGCTTTTTACAAATTGAACTTTCCACCTGAGCATCCTGCAAGAGAAAGCATGGATACCTATTGGATCAAAGGCCACGATACAGGGCGGGGCGGCGACAGGCTTTGCTTGCGCCCGCATCTTACCGGAGGAAGTGTCCGATACATGCAGACCCATAAGCCGCCGTATCGTTTTGTTTATCCGGGAAGGGTCTACCGCAATGAGACGACCGATGCACGCCACGAGAGGGCTTTTTTCCAGTACGAGGCATTGATTGTTCAAGAAGATTTCACTTTTTCATCGGGTAAGATCATGATAAAAAGCATTCTGTCAAAGGTTTTTGGCCGTGACGTGCCGGTCAGGATGCGTTTGGGATTTTTCCCCTTTGTGGAGCCTGGATTTGAGATAGACATGGGTTGTCTGGTGTGCGGGGGCAAAGGCTGCAGCGTATGCAAACATGTGGGTTGGATAGAAATAATGCCCGGCGGAACACCTCATCCGAATGTGCTTCGCGCCGCCGGACTTGATCCCGACAAGTATACAGGATTTTATGTGAACATCGGTTTGGACCGCTTGGTCATGATGCGTTACGGGGTGGATGATGTTAGGCTGTTTCACAGTGCGGACCTGAGATTTCTAAGTCAGTTCAAATAGGAGGAAAGCAAATGAAATTATCATTGAATTGGATAAAGGAATATGTAAAGATTCCAAATGATATGGACCTGTCGCGTCTTGCATACGATTTGACTATGTCCACCGTTGAAGTCGAGGGCGTGCTTGAATTGGCGAGTAAATTCGACGAGATGGTCGTAGGCCTTGTAAAAGAGGTTTTCCCCCATCCAAATGCCGACAGGCTTAAAGTATGCAAGACTGATATAGGAAACAATGAAGTGCGTGACATCGTATGTGGAGGAATAAACCTGGCTGAAGGCATGAAGGTGGCTGTTGCGAGGCCTGGAGCCAAGGTCAGATGGCATGGCGAAG
>PKTO01000013.1 GCA_002869095.1 Clostridiales bacterium | reverse complement strand
TTTCTACTTTCCACTTTCAACTGCTTTTCACTGCCTGCCGCAAGCTGTCTTCAAATTTTATAAACGAACCATTTGCAAGTGGAAAGCTCGTATTTGATTTCATAAACTTTAAGCACGTCGTCGATAGTGCTTTGGCAGCGGAAAACATACATTGGGTTTCCGGCTGTTTTTTCGGATTCCATGTGTATGATCATATTGACCTTTACTATTGTGGGAGGCCCGTCCCCTGTTTTGTTTATTTTGAACTTGAGGGGATGGGGAATTCCTTTTTCCGAAAAACATGCAATCATTTCAATCGGTATTTTTACTATTTTCATAGCCAAGACTCTCCTTGAGCGGGACGGATTCTCATAGATGGCCCGAAACCATCTTGTAGTCCGAATGGACGCCTCCCGCAATGGGCTTAAGGCCGCTTTCCAGGAAAGCGGACCGGGTTATGGAATAAAGGCCGTATTTTTCTCTTATTTGATCCACGGTCTCGTCGAGACGGCGCTCTTTTTCGCTTGAGTCCGAGTCGAAAAATGAAAGCTGCAGATTTTCGCGCGGACACAAGTCGGTAATTCGAAGCCCAAGAAGCCTTAGGGGTTCTCCCTTCCAGGCATGGTTGAAAAGCTCTTTTGCAATCGAATATATTTCGCTGGTAGAGTCGGTTGGATGAAAAATTTTTTTTTGGTGCGAGTAGCTTATGAAATCATTGTTTTTCATTGAAACGGAAAAGACTCTTCCCATTTTTTTCGCTTGACGCATACGCATGCATGTCATTTCGCATAATGAAAGCAGAACCTTGTGGGCTGTTTCATGGTCTGTGACATCGAAGGGGAGAGTTGTCGAGTTCCCTATTCCTTTCATTTCCGCCGGCCTTTCCACTACAGAGTCTTCGAGTCCGTTTGCATACCGCCATATTGTTTCGCCGTGCTTTTTGAAATATCCCTTGAGGATTTCTTTGTCTGTGCGGGCTATGTCGCCGATGGTCATTATGCCCATCCTTTCAAGCTTGCGCGTGGTGGATCTGCCGGCCATGAAAAGCTCGCCTGCCTTAAGGGGCCACATTTTTTTTTCGATTTCATAAGGGAAAAGCGTGTGTATGCGGTCGGGCTTTTTGAAATCCGAGGCCATTTTCGCCAAAAGCTTGTTTTCTGAAATGCCTATGTTTACAGTAAAACCCAATTCGTTTTTTATCCGGTCTTTAAGGTTTTTTGCGATATCCATGAAATTTTCCTCGATGCCTGGCAGGGTGGATAAATCGGCGAAACATTCATCTATGGAATAGACTTGAACCGATGGAGCCAAGGTTTTTATCATGTCGAAGAGAGCCTTGCTTGAACGTGTGTACAAATCATAGTCGGGAGGCACTATTTCAAGAACGGGACATTTTCTTTTGGCGGCAAAAAGAGATTCGCCTGTAGAAATATTGTATGCTTTTGCGGGTATGGACTTTGCGAGGACTATTCCCCTGCGGGACGTGGAATCGCCCCCGACTACGCAAGGAATTTCTCTGATATCCCTTTTTTCTCCATGTTGAATGCGGCTGGCGGCTTCCCATGAAAGGAAAGCCGAATTGACATCTATGTGGAAAATCATCTTGCACATATAAAAAACCTCCTTCTTCATGTAGTTTAATTATAAACGAACAAACGTTCGAATTCAATCGCATATTTTCCAAAAAGAATAAAAAAAGCGCTTTGAATTTGTTATAATCAAGTAGCGGATGCGAAAGGAGGGGTTTCAGTGGAAAAAGCCGAAAGGTGCGAGTGGGTGAAAGGCAACAAATGGAACATGCTTTATCACGATGCCGAATGGGGAGTTCCCTTGCATGATGACCGCAAACTGTTCGAATTTTTGATTCTTGAAGGCGCCCAGGCAGGTCTTAGCTGGCTGACTATCCTCAAGCGCAGGGAGGCCTACCGGGAGGCATTCGACAATTTCGACTTTGAAAAGGTTGCATGCTACAATGATGAAAAAGTGGAATCATTGATGAACAACAAAGGAATAATACGCAACCGGAGGAAAATAGAAGCCGCTGTCAACAATGCGCGAAGATTCATCGAGATTGTGGATTCCTGCGGCAGTTTCGACACCTACATATGGAGTTTTGTAAAACACAAGACGATTCAAAACGCCTGGAAATGCCAGGAGGAGATACCTTCTGAAACAGACATTTCAAGACAGATGAGCATGGACTTGAAAAATAAGGGCTTCAAATTCGTGGGCCCAACGATATGCTATGCTTTCATGCAGGCGACTGGGATGGTCAACGACCATGAAACGGG
>PKTO01000208.1 GCA_002869095.1 Clostridiales bacterium | reverse complement strand
CCTACCGGTTCGGGCTAATAAGACCCCAGAAATATTGCCCCGGCATTTCTGACCAGCGGCACATATGAATCAGGATTCTCGAGCATTATTTCCAAATGCTCAGGAGCAACCTCGTTTGCAATTTCGAAAGCCTGGTCAATGTTCTCCGTCACGAATATGAATCCATTGTCCCTGACTGCGGTCTCCGCTATTTGGCGTTTCTCCAAAAGTCTTGCCTGCCTCGCTACGTCTTCAGCGACTTTTTCAGCAAGTTTTCCGGACGGAGTCGCCAAAATGACTCCTGCAAGCTCGTCGTGTTCTGCCTGTGAGAGCAGATCCGCCGCAATGAATTCGGGATTCTGCTTTTCGTCGGCTATTATGAAAATCTCGCTTGGACCCGCCATCATGTCTATGTCCACCGTTCCAAAAACCGCCTGTTTAGCTCTTGCCACGTAAATGTTTCCCGGCCCGGTGATCTTGTCCACAGGATTGATTGTCTCTGTGCCGTATGCGAGAGCGGCAATCGCCTGGGCACCTCCGACCTTGTAGATTTCTTCAATGCCCGCAACATGGGCTGCGGCAAGTATGTCGGGGTTCACTCCGCCTTGGCGGTCCGGCGGCGTAACCATTGCAATTCCGGGTACTCCCGCCACTTTTGCCGGTATTGCATTCATTAAAACAGTGGAGGGATAGGCGGCTTTTCCTCCCGGGATATAAATTCCCACTCTTGACAAGGGCATTATTATTTGACCGAGAACCGTTTTGTCCCCGTTTTCGAACATCCACGTTTCCTCTTTTTGATTCTCATGGTAATTTCTAATGTTTTGAGCGGCTTCCTTTAAAATTTCAAGAAATTCAGGATCCGTTCCATTTACCGCTTCCTCTATCTCTTTCTTTTCAACCCTCAGGCCCGACAATTTAACCTTGTCGAATATTTCAGTATATGAATATAGCGCAGAATCGCCTTTTATTCTTACTTGACCTATTATCTGCCCCACTTTTTCATCTATGTCCCTGAAATCGTCCTTGCCTCTCCCGAGAAGGCTTCTCACGGTCTCCTTGATCGAATCCCCGCACGCCTGGATTATTTTCATTCGGATCGCCTCTCCTTCAGAACATTTTCAATCTTTTCTATTATGCTGTCTATTTCCCCGCTCTTGGTTTTCAAACTGACCTTGTTGACAATCAATCGCGCGCTTATGTCGAATATTTCCTCGAGTATGACAAGTCCGTTCTCCTTAAGGGTTTTGCCGCTCTCGACTATGTCGACAATGACATCCGAAAGTCCCATTATCGGTGCAAGCTCGACGGATCCATTGAGCTTTATCACTTCAGTGGGAATGCCTTTTTTATTATAGTATTCCTTTGCGGAATTTGAGAACTTGGTGCCTATCTTGAGTTTCTTTTTTTTGTTGAATTCCTGGTTCTCGTAACCCGCTACACAAAGCTTGCAGATTCCTATTCCCAAATCAGCCACCTCATAGACATTGACATTGTTTTCCATGAGAACATCCTTTCCCACCACACCAATGTCAGCCGCCCCTTTTTCAACATATACAGGGACATCCCACGGCTTTACGAATATCATCCTGAGTCTTCCAGTCTTGTCTTGAAATATAAGCTTCCTGCTTTTTTCCTCATAGTCGGGAAACTCTATCCCGGCCTCTTTCATTATCGCTATTGCCTCCCTGGCCAGACGGCCCTTTGCCAAAGCTATTTTTATTTTGTCCATTCCAAAACCCCCATCAGAATTTCTTCATTTCCGCAGGCTCGTTGATGAGCTTTGCATAGTTTTTGACCTTATATGTCTTGACAGCCTTGTCGGCAGTCCTTCTCACGGTTATTTTGTCGCCTATGAATTCAACCATGTGGTCGGCATTCCTGAAGCCCGCATTGAATATCTGGAACTGCAGGTCGTTTTGAAAAATATCCATTTCCACAATCATTCCCTTCCTTCTCATGCTTTCAGCCAAAGCTTGCGCCGAAACCATATTTGCGTCGGAACATACCATGTAGAAATCGGTATGGCAGTCATATGCCTGGTTTATTTCATAGATGTTCATTGCTTCGATCAGCTGATCGACATTGAAACCGAATCCGCAGGCGGGCTTGCCTTCACCGAATTGCTCCATCAGCTTGTCGTATCTGCCTCCAGCCAAAAGCACCCTTCCATAATTGCTTACATAACCCTTGTATATTACTCCCGTATAGTAATTGAACTGATTGGTGAATCCCAGGTCAAAAAGGATGTATTTCTCCATTCCCTGCGCCTTCAGAACCTCGTAAACGGCTTTGAGGTTTTCAAGCGAAT
>PKTO01000056.1 GCA_002869095.1 Clostridiales bacterium | reverse complement strand
CTGTTTCGAAAAATGCAAAGGCATCCTCGAGCCTGTTATTCTCGGCAAGCTCTATCGCACTTCCCGTTATCACTCTGTCCATATTTTCGTCTATGCCTTTCATAAGGCTTGTATAATATGGATTATGCTCAAAAGCGGGATCGGCCGCCACAAGCAAGGCCATACCCTCAACCATTTCCTTGACCGACAAATTTTCATAATCACCGCTGCTGACGCGATCTGAAAGCTTCTTGACCGGTATTGGCATAGGTATGTTTTTTCTCAGGACAGCTTTTTTCCCGGGGATGGCTATGTCCTTTTTCAGTTCTATGAAAACTATCTCTTCAAGCCTTTCTTTAAGCCTTCTTGCTACAGCTTCTTCCATCTGATTCCTCCTTATTCTTCACGACCGATTCTGTACTGGTAAATTCTTTTTCTTCTTGTGGAGCGGTCAAGGATTCTGAAAAGGAATCCCCTGTATATCATGAAGAAAGAAAAAACCAGCGGAAGCAATGTCAATACGAAAATCATCATCACGGAGGCCGCCCCATTTATGAAAATTCCCGAAACAGCAGCAAAAGGCTTCATCGCCAATTCAACCATGGTGTAAAGCACAATTGCAATAAGGATGTTTGGAACAAACCACTCCAGGTAATTCTCCTTGATGAATTCAAATGCTCCCGAAATCATGTCAAAACCCTGGTTGTATTTTTGGTACATGACTTCCGGCAGCGGATTGAGTGCCATGAATGCAATAAGCTCGATTATGAACCATATGCTGATTCCGCCGATTGACGCCGACATTGCCCTTCCGAAAAATAAATTCAGACCGTAGCGGGCGAACCAAAAAAGTATCAATACGCTATAGGCTTTCCAGATGTACACCTTGAAGCCCTCCTTGAAATCCCGCATGGTAAAATGCCCGTACTTTATTATCCTTTCCATCAAATACAAGAAGTCTGAAATAACGGCGCTTTGGAAGACCGCAATAATTAGCCCGGAAAGAATCCATGCCAAGGAAGCTATCCTCCATATGAGCAACGAAAAGATGAAATAAGAAATTCCGACTAAAAAAATCTTCCAGTTCACAGTTATTGCCTTGATTGTTTTTTTTAGAACCTCTCTGTTGGTATAAAAAATATCACTTAATATTTCCATTTGTTTTTCCTTTCCCCTTCCCGGTCAATGAAACGAAGCGGTATGCAGATTCTCCCATCAATCCTTTTACGCTTTCGTAGTCAAAAAGAACATCGGTATTTTCTTTTTCAAGGGTATCCACATTGTATTCAAACGGTTCAAAGTGAACCTTGTTGATTATTTTTTTCGCAGGCAATCCTTCATAAGCCGGCAGGAATTCTTTCAGCTTCTCCGGGTCCTTCAAAAATTGATGGCACATGTTTTTATAGTCTTCCGAATCTCTTCTGTCGAAGAATTCCAACAGCGCCTGCGGCTTTTGGATAAGATAGTCGAATTTTAAAATATCAATAAAAAGAGCTGTGTCCTTCTCGATCTCAAGCTGCTCATGGTAATTGAAAAGATATTTGTAAAGCTTTCTCTTCTGATGCGCCCTTTCATAAAATCCCATTCCGTAGAGATAATCGGAAAGATTTTCGTAAAAAGCAAATCCGTCCCCGTTAAAAAGCCTTTTGAAATACTCCACCGAACGAATGAATCCTCCCGAATTGCCGTAACGTTCAAGGACATCCTCAATCCTCTTGAGCCTCGAAAGCTCATCGTGAGTCAAAACATGAGTCTTCAAAACTTCATAGGGAGGCTCCGATTTGAATTCATATGCATAATCCTTTGATTCTTCCCTTATCCGGGTCCCCGGAAGCAACTTGAGGAATCCCAGCTGCAAATGGTGGCCGCCTATTGCATCCACATTGTTGAAAGATTTTTTAAAGCTTTCATAATTTTCATGCGGAAGACCCGCTATCAAATCGAGATGCACATGGCTTTTGCCAGTTTCTATCAGTCTTTTAACCCAACTGTACAATCCATCCAAGTCCGTTTTCCGGTTTACCGACTGAAGCGTTTTTTCGTTTGTGCTCTGGACTCCAACCTCAAACTGGAAGAGGCCCTTTCTTGAAGAGGCAACCGTGCCGATGAATGAATCATCAATCAAATCTCCATTTATCTCAAAATGAAAATTAGTGCGCCCATTGTCATTTTCAACAAGGTATTGCATGATTTCCACTGCCCTTGCCCCGTCTGAATTGAATGTCCTGTCGACAAACTTGACCTGCTTGACGCCATTCGCAATGAAAATATCCATTTCTTTTTTCACTTTATCCAAATTTTTGTATCGTGTCTTTTT
>PKTO01000003.1 GCA_002869095.1 Clostridiales bacterium | reverse complement strand
TCGCCCCTTGGCTTTCACATCTTCCATTACATAATGGGCAAGCCTCCATACCCTGTTGAGGAACCTGAACGAGCCTTCCACTCCCGCATCGCTCCACTCCAGGTCTTTTTCAGGCGGGGATGCGAAAAGTATGAAAAGCCTGGCGGTGTCGGCACCGTATTTGGCTATTATCTCCTCCGGGCTCACTACATTGCCTTTGGATTTGGACATTTTTGATCCGTCTTTCAGCACCATCCCTTGAGTCAGGAGGTTTTTAAAAGGTTCCGTCTCAGGCGACAATCCCTGGTCATAAAGGAATTTATTGAAAAATCTCGCATAGAGCAAATGCAGAATCGCATGCTCCACGCCGCCGATGTATTGATCGACATTCATCCAGTATTTTGCATTTTCCCTGCTGAATATTTCCTTGTCGTTTTGCGCATCCGTATATCTGAGGAAGTACCAGGAAGAGCATACGAATGTGTCCATTGTATCTACTTCCCTGCGGGCCTTGCCTCCGCATATCGGGCATGTGGTCTCAACAAAGGTATCGCTTGTTCCAAGAGGCGAATCCCCCTTGCCGCTGAAGGCGACATCGGTAGGAAGTTTTACTGGAAGGTCCTCTTCCGGAACAGGAACTTCTCCGCATTTTTCGCAAAACAATATAGGGATTGGGGCTCCCCAATATCTCTGTCTTGATATAAGCCAGTCCCTGAGCCTGAAATTCACCGTTCTCTTGCCAATTCCGGCTTCTTCCATATATTCGCTTACCTTGTCTATTGCCTCTCTGCTGTCGAGTCCGTTGAATTTTCCGGAATTTATCATCTTGCCGCTGCCTATATAAGCCTCTTCCATTTCTTCGGTCAGAAGCGTGTCTTCCGGAGTTATTACCGGTATTATCTTGAGGCCGTATTTCTTTGCGAATTCAAAGTCTCTTTCGTCATGTGCCGGCACAGCCATTATTGCTCCGGTCCCGTAGCCCATAAGCACATAGTTTGCCGCATAAATTGGTATTCTTGCTCCGCTTAACGGGTTTATGCAGTATTTTCCGGTAAAAAAGCCTTCCTTTTCTATATTGGCAGACGTCCTCTCGATGTCGCTCGAGGTCCTTATCTTGTCCATGAAAGCATTGTAGCCGGATTCATATTCTGTTCCTTTGACCATTTCATAAAGAAGCGGATGTTCGGGAGCAAAAACCATGAAAGTGACTCCGTATGTGGTGTCCGGTCTCGTTGTGAAGACCTCCATGCTCTCTTCCATTCCCTCAATCTCAAATGTCATTTCGGAACCATAGCTTTTTCCAATCCAGTTCTTCTGCATTGTCTTGACTTTTTCGGGCCAGCCTTCAAGCAAATCCAAATCATCGAGAAGCCTTTGTGCGTAATCGGTTATCTTGAAGTACCACTGCTCAAGGTTTTTCTTTACAACTGTTGTTTCGCAGCGTTCGCACTTTCCGTTTACAACCTGTTCATTGGCCAGAACTGTTTCACAGGACGGGCACCAGTTGACTGCGGATTTTTTCTTGTAGGCCAGGCCGCTCTTGTAGAGTTGAACAAATATCCATTGGGTCCATTTGTAATATTCCTCGTTGCATGTGGTGACTTCCCTGTCCCAGTCGTAGCTAAGTCCCAATTGTTTGAGCTGCCGCTTCATTTCGGCAATGTTCTGCTTTGTCCAGATGTCGGGATGTATGTTGTTTTTTATTGCCGCGTTTTCCGCCGGCAAACCGAAAGCGTCCCATCCGATCGGATGCAGTATGTTGAATCCGTTCATCTTCTTGTAACGGGCAACCACATCGCCTATGGAATAGTTTCTCACGTGTCCCATGTGCAATTTCCCAGAAGGATAGGGGAACATCTCAAGCACATAGTATTTTTCTTTTTCAGGGTCTTCATTTACTTTGAATATGCTCTTTTCTTCCCATTCATTCTGCCATTTTTTCTCGATTTCATTAAAATTGTATCTTTCCATAAGGTACTCCTCCCTCATTAAAATCAGCAATAAAAAAAGCACCACTAGAAACAACCGTTCCCCATAGGGACGAGATTTTCTCGCGGTACCACCCTACTTGACTATAAAGCCCTCTTGAAGCCTGGTAAAGGAAGCTACTCCTGTTTCGATGGGGCGAGTTCGGATTATTTCTGTGCCGGCTTCCAGCAATCACAGGCTCTCTCTGACAGAAGGATCTTCTTACTGCTCCCCTTGTTCCATATTCAATTACTATCTATTCTAATTATTTTCCAGCAAACTGTCAACATCCAATCGGGCAGAACCGCTCCAAAGCTTTTCCAGACTGTAGAACATGCGCTCCTCCGGCTTGAATAT
>PKTO01000069.1 GCA_002869095.1 Clostridiales bacterium | reverse complement strand
CTTGGAAGTTCTCCCCTTTTTCAATCCTACAGAATGCTCATGGAGCTTAAACAGATATATGAATCCGAGAACCGAAAGGAAGCTGAAATCAAATACAACAAATGGAAAAACAAGGCAATTAGCCATCTCGATCCCTTTTATGGACGAATGGCCTCGGTGATGGAAAAATTGAAAATGGAGTTTCTCAATTATTTCAACTACCCTAATTCACATGAATCCATCCGAAAAATCAACAACCTGCCCCATATTATCGAAAGCCAAACTTACACAACTTCTTTCGAAGCAACTAGAGGAAGAATACTGTTTGGCAACTCAAGCATACAAAATGAAGAAAAGGAAATCCGCCAAATCAATCTCAAAAGGCCTGCGGCAAATCCAAAATGTTCCATTTTGGTTCGAAACAAGACATTGGGGGTCCATATACCTTCACTCATAAAAGAAATTGAACAAGGACACTTCTAAGGCGCATGCGCCTGAAGTGTCCTTACTTATTAAAATAATCCACTATTGCTTCAGCCGTTCTTCGGTCGATTTCCTTGAGCTTGGACAGGGTCTCAGCGTCCGCTTCCTTTATTGCGTCTATTGTGCCAAACGCCTTGAAAAGCGCATTTTTCCTTTTTTCTCCCACTCCCTTTATATCATCGAGAACGGATTTGCTTAGAGCCTGGCCCCTTAGCTTCTTGTGGTATTCGATTGCGAATCTATGGGTCTCGTCCTGAATTCGAGATATGAACTTGAGAAGCTCCCTGTCCTGTTTTATTTCTATTGTCTTTTCTTTGTAAACCAGGCTCTCCGTTCTGTGTTTCGAATCCTTTTTCATGCCTATTACAGGAATGTCCAATCCAAAAGCCTCGATAACATCGGCAACCGCATGCACATGGCCCAAGCCTCCGTCTATCAAAATCAAGTCGGGGAAATCCGAAAACTTGCCTCCGAGGCGCAGGTCCCCTTTTTCGATGGCGTCCTTTTCATCCAATCCGTTTTTAAAGCGCCTGTACAATATTTCCTGCATGCTTTTGTAATCGTCAGCCTGATCGACCGTTCTGATGCGGAACCGTCTATATGCCCGCTTTGCAGGTTCGGAATCCTCGAAAACAACCATGGAACCGACCGAATACACTCCTGATATGTTTGAAATGTCGTAGGATTCGATGCGTTCTATTTTCCCTTCCATTTTCAATGCTTTTTTCAGCTTGTCTGCTACAAGTTTCCTTTTGACGGCTTTTTCCTTTTCCTTCTCAGCCTGTTTCTCCAATATTTCAATTGCGTTTTTTTCAGCCATCTTTAGAAGTTTTGCCTTGTCTCCCCGTTTCGGGCACAGGAATGAAGTTTTCCCTCCCCTTTTGTCCGAAAGCCACTTTTCGAGCAGCTCCTTGTCGTAAGGCAATTCCTTTGCGACAATCTCCTTGGGTATATAGGAAGACCCTGAATAATATTGTGAAATGAACATCATAATGATTTCTCCTCCATCAGTTTCAAGGAGATCTTCAATTATGTAGTTGTCTTTACCCACCAATCTTCCTTCCCTGATATAGAAAATCATGAAAGAAACTTTTTCTTCCTTCCTTGCCATGGCTATATAATCCTGGTCCAAGGGTTTTTCAAAAATCACTTTTTGGTTTTCATGAATATAATCCACTGCTTTTATCTGGTCTCTTTTTTTAGCGGCTTTTTCAAACTCCATGTTTTCGGCATGCTCCGCCATTTTCGATTTCAATTCCTTTAGAAGCTCTTCCGACCTTCCCTCGATTATCGCTATTATGCTCTTTATCAAATCCTTGTACCCATCTGTGTCGGCATTCTTTCGGCAGGGTCCCATGCACCTGTTTATATGGTAATTTAGACATGGCCTCTGTCCTTCCTTGCCAAGCTTTTTCGCGCATTTTTTTATTGGAAAGCTGTCGTTTATCAAATTGACCATAAGATTGACATAGCCTGTATTGGGATAGGGTCCAAAGTACCTGGCACCGTCTTTTTTTACATTCCTCGTTTTTATTACCCTGGGATATTCTTCATCCAGTGTCACTTTAATATAAGGATACGACTTGTCATCCCGCAACATTATATTGTAAGGGGGCTTCTCCTCCTTAATGAAGTTGAGCTCAAGCACAAGAGCTTCAACCTCGCTGTCGGTTATGATGTACTCTATGTCTCTTACGTGTCCCATCATGGCCTTTACCTTGCGCTCGACACGTCCACCGTTAACATACTGTTTCAGACGCTTTTTGAGCGATTTCGCTTTTCCCACATATATGATTCTTCCATTTGAGTTTTTCATCAAGTAAACGCCGGGCTCAAGGGGAGCTTTAT
>PKTO01000148.1 GCA_002869095.1 Clostridiales bacterium | reverse complement strand
TTGCCGTTTTACGCCCAGGTAATGCCTCTTGAAGTGATAATCGAGATGGGCAAGGTTGCGAATGCCGCCATAACCGATATGAAGACTCTGGTACTTTACGCAATTGTTCCTTTCAACCTTGTAAAGGGAGCGGCAATATCATTGGTGACGCTCCTTATTTACAAGAAGCTGTCAGTAATACTTCACAAGTAGGAAGAACTGTGGAAAGACAGATATCAGATTTCAGATATCAGGAAAAGAATAAAGATAAGAACAAATTGCTGCGTAAAAGCATTGGAAAGTTGGAAGTGAAAATACAGATATAAGATGTCAGGAAAAGATTAAAAGCAAAGAACAAAAGCAAGACATCGAAATGCCTTTGTCTTAATGCTTTTGCATTTTCTGACAACTGCAAACTGTCAACTGCACACTGCAACTGACAACTGTTTTGCAGAACGCTATAAAAATAACGCCTTCCCATAAAAGCATGGGAAGGCGTTTCTGTTTCCGTTTTTTTAGAAGATTTGGTCGACCGCGTAATCCGCGCTGTTCTTTTCGAATGAAAAATCCACTCCGTTGTCGAGGTAATATGCATCGAATGTAGTGTCTACAGTCATCCAAAGACCTGTCTCTGAGTTGTATACTTGATTCCATGCGTGATAGACATCGATATCGTTATTGTAGCCCTTGACGAGCCTTGTGGGTATTCCGTTTATGCGGAGCATTGCGGCGAATGCAGAAGAATAGTCGTAGCATATGCCCTTTTTCTCTTCAAGCATTGCGTTGGGATCCGGCACGTAGCTTCCGTCTATGTGGTTTATCTTGTCGTAGTCGTAGTCAAACGCGTTTATTGCAAATGAATACACAGCCATTATTTTTTCATTGTCTGTTTCCAGTCCATCTGTAAGCGCAAGGGCCTTCTCGTATATGGGGTCTCCCTCGTTCCAATCGATTATGTCGATAGGATTGGTGAAGCACTCGTTTGAAGCCTTGGCAACATATTCGATACTTTTGCTGAGTGCCACCCTGTAGCGGTTGTCGGCCTTTTGCTCAAGAACGCAGATTCTGTAGGTTCCTTCTCCCGACTGCAGCGGAAGTATTGATTCAGAATCTTCATCCAAGTCATAGAAGAATCTTTCGCCCGATTTTTCAACCATCAGTTTTATGGCTTTTCCGTTTTCGCTTTCATACCTGACAGCCACAGTTCCATTATCAAGGTTTTCTATTGAATCTATTACCTGGGCCGAAACCCCAATTGTCATCATCACTACTGCTACTAATGTGATTATCAGCGCCGATATCTTGCGCATAAAAAACTCTCCTTTCGGTGGCTGGCTGCCTTTCCTTTCGGGGAAGGCCCTTTAGCTTTGCGTAGCCGGTTTTCACCGGTTTTGCCTTTATCGTTTGAAAGTTGTAAGTTGCGGCAAATAAAAAAACTTGCCTTTCGGTGGCTGGCTGCCTTTCCTTTCGGGGAAGGCCCTTTAGCTTTGCGTCCCGGACTTTCGTCCGGTTTGCCTTTATCGCTTGAAAGTTTATAATCATTTACATATATATTTATCTAATGTTACCATTGCATTCTTTTGTTGTCAAGCGTTTTCCTTTTGTTTTCTGAATATTTCACAAGTTTTTATCGAATCATTTTTCCGTCCTGGTCTCCGTCTTTTTATAAGAGGTAAGTTCGCCCCTGACAATCAGCCTGTGGGTCGCCACTCGTATTGGGGTACAGGTCACAAGCGTTATGGTCCTCATTCCGGGCACATCGTCCAAAACCCATATTTCCTCCGGCTCTACGACAAAAACTTCGCTGACGGTATAGGTGTATGAATTCGTGCCAACTATAACCTCTATTTTATCCCCCAAGGCAACTTCTCCGAGCCGGTTGAAGTCCCTTCCGTATGTGTAGTAGCGATGTCCGGCAACGGCAAAATTGCCCATTTCACCGGGACGTTTTGAAGTTTCAAAACGGGCGGGGGCTATCTTAAGGTTGGCGTCCGATATCCCGTCAACTATTGGAACAGTAAGATCGATTGACGGAATGTTCATTATCTTGGAAATCCCTTCCTTGTCATAGTCGTCGATGGGATAAAGAACCTCAAAGCTCACCTCTACCTCGTGATCCTCTTCAATTGAAGCTTGCTCCGCCGCTTGGTAAGTTTCATTCATATCCTCAAGAAGCGCGGCCTGGTCCCTAACCTCCATATACTCGTTTATTGAAGGGTAGGCTATGAGCATAATGCCTGCAATGACAAGAATCCATGACAACTTTTTTTTCATATGCGAAGCCCCCCTAAAGGTAGAAAGTAGTAAGAGGAAAGATTAAAGCAGCCTGCAGCAAGCAGTGTTCAGTT
>PKTO01000114.1 GCA_002869095.1 Clostridiales bacterium | reverse complement strand
CGCTGTTTTTTGATATCATGTTTGTATAGGCGAAATTACAACACTGTATCGGAGGAAACCAAATGAAGATTGCAATGGCGCAAATGAAAATTGATGAAAACCAAAGCATGAATCTTGAAAAGAGTTTAAAAATGATTGAGACAGCTGCCAATGAAGGGGCGAAACTCATATGCTTTCCTGAGCTTCAGCTTAGCCCTTTTTTTCCACAATACCCAGGGCTAGATGTTTCAGAACATATTCTCTTAATAGAAGATGAAAGAATTTTGAAAATCCGTGAAAAATGCAAGGAGTGCGGTATTATGGCTATTCCGAACATTTATCTTGAAGAAAACGATAAATATTATGACACCTCGATATTGATTTCAAAAGATGGGGAAATTATAGGAACGTCAAAGATGGTACATATAATGCAATGTCCCCAATTTTATGAACAGGATTATTACGATCCATCGGATACGGGTTTCCGGGTATTTGATACTTCATTTGGCAAAATAGGGATAATTGTCTGTTTTGACAGACATATGCCAGAGAGCTTTAGGCTTTGCGCTCTTCAAGGGGCTGAAATAATCATTATTCCTACGGCAAACACCAAGAACGAGCCGCTTGAGAAATTCGAATGGGAATTAAGAATTCCTGCCATGCAGAACAATGTGTTTGTGGCTATGTGCAACAGGGTAGGCAAGGAAGGCGAGATGGATTTCGCAGGCCAGTCAATTGTAGTTGATCCAAATGGGGATGTGGTGGTAAAGGCTGGTGACAATGAGCAGATAGTATACGCGGACATCGACCCAGGAATGATTAGAAAGGCAAGACAGATGAGACCATTCATCAGCCTAAGAAGACCCGAGGTTTATTCAAAGATTTGTAATTCAGACACGGAGATTTTCAAGTACAAAAAGTAAGAAAATGTTTTAGTAAACTTTGGCGAAAAGGAATAAAGAAATGGAGGATTTTATGAAATTTGATTTTGTACTGCCTTCGAAGATAAGATATGGAAAAGGTGTGGTAAAGGAACTTGACGGAGAACTTAACAAGCTTTCGGCAAAAAAAATAATGGTTGTCTGCGACAAGGGAATAGTAAAAGCGGGCATACTTGAGAAAATATTGGAACATGTGGGAGATGGCAAGGAAATTGTCATATACGATGAAGTCGAGGCGAATCCAAAAGACTATAATGTTCAACGCGGAGCGGATTTGGCTGCAAGGGAGAATGTTGATGTTCTTGTTGCAGTAGGAGGGGGAAGCCCGATTGATGCGGCAAAGGGCATATCGGTCCTTGCCAGGCAGGGGGGAGCCATAAGGGATTATGCAAGAAAGCAAATTGGAGAAGACTGCATCCCCTTGCTTACGATACCAACCACGGCAGGAACAGGAAGCGAGATAACCTTTTCATCCGTGATTACGGATACGGAAGAAAATTTCAAATTCACCATCAAGAGCCCGGCAGTGGCTGCAAAGGTTGCGCTTGTGGATCCGGAGCTCACATACACCCTTCCAAAGCTTGTTACGGCATCCACAGGTATTGACGCTCTGACACACGCAATAGAGGGGTATACGGCAACTTGCACTGAACCGATTGCAGAGGCATTGGGTCTTTATGCCGTAGAGTACATCGCAAAGTATATAGTCAGGGCCGTAAAGGACGGCTCGGACGAAGAGGCAAGAGACGGAATGATGATGGGCAGCCTCTTGGCAGGCCTATCTTTCAGCCATTCGGATGTCGCATCGGTTCACTGCATGGCGGAAGCGCTTGGGAGCATATACGACAAGCCGCATGGACTCTGCAATTCCATAATCCTGCCGCATATAATGTCTGAGAACCTGCCTTTTTCACTTCACAAGTACGCCAGGGTGGCCAGGGCGATGGGAATAAAAGAGGATGATGATGAAAAAGCCGCAAAGGAAGGCATAGAGCTGATAAAGAAAATTTCTGCCGAAATAGGTCTTCCCGATTTCAAATCGCTTGGAATCGATCCGGAAAAATTCAGGCTTCTTTCTGAGCTTTCTGAGAAAAACGGTTCAAACGGAAGTAATCCCAAAAGCATGAATGCGGACGACTACGAAAAACTGTTCTATAAAATGAGCAAATAGATCAATGGCCAATTTCAAATCATTATGGAATGATGATTGGTATTGAATCGAGACGATGATTTTATAAAAAACCAATATTCCAAAAGTTTTATTCAAAAAGTTTTGGTCTTCGATTAAAGAAAAGAATTGCGCAATTGACTGAAATCAACGGCAACGGCTTGGATGAGAATCCAGGCCGTTTTCATGCATTTTCGATAAAAGCAGTCTTTGCTTTAAAATGGCGTTATTTGAGAGGAAAGGGTTTTTCCAATAGTGAGTGATGTATAGGCGTAAGAGATGGGGATGACAGAATCATGTAGGAAATGCGGCTAATGAATCCACATAAAAACGGTGCATATTATACACTCGGTATTCATCAATGCCATGTTTTTTATAAAAAATAAAGATGGCGTGACATAATGCGGCTTTCTGCCGGAATAAATGACTTTTGCTTGGATTACGGAGCAATAGACGGCGATGCAGACTAATTGTATTTTATGGGAGTTTTCCGACTTATTGGGTATATGACGAATACGGTTCGCATACATATACAAATCGAAAGGAGAGGAAAACTTTGAAAAGAGTATTGGTTTTATTGTTGGTTTTAATGATGGCGGTTTCGCTTTTCCCAACAGCTTTTGCAGCCGAGATGGATAAGGACATAGTCGATACCGCTGTAGATGCAGGAACATTCACAATTCTTGCCACGGCTTTGGACACGGCAGGACTTGTGGATACATTGAAGGGGGATGGACCGTTCACGGTATTTGCGCCGACGGATGACGCATTTGCGGCGCTGCTTGCCGACTTGGGCATAACCGCTGAAGATTTGCTTGCCAATCCAGACCTGAAGAACATACTGCTTTACCATGTGGTTTCAGGGGCTGTCCCGGCGGCTGACGTCTTGGCCCTCGACGACGGGACCATGGTTGAGACGGTAAACGGACAAAGTCTGACAGTTACATTCGAAGGCGGCAATGTATTTGTGGACGATGCTAAAGTGACAGCCACCGACGTTATGGCTTCAAACGGAATTATCCATGTAATCGACAAAGTCATAATGCCTGTCACGGCAACCCGTGTTATGACAGCAGATGCCAAAGGACTCATCGATGACGGCACCATAGACCATATAATCGATGTTCGACCGGCATCGGCGTTTGACGAAGCCCATGTGCCGGGCGCTTTGAATATTCCGGGGCCGATGGCTTCTGAAGGATTTCTTTCGGGGGTTGTTGCTGCAGGAATCGAAAAAGACGACGAAATATTGATTTACTGCATGGTCCAGCCTGCCGCCGAAGCAGCAGCTGACGCCTTGCTTGGCGCAGGTTATGGAAATGTGACAATAATGCTCGGAGGGATAACCGGATGGACTGAAGCAGGATATCCTGTTGCCGCAACGCTTAAGGATATAGTTGATACAGCAGTTGGGGCAGGAAGCTTCAATACACTGGCGGCTGCTCTTACAAAGGCCAATCTTGTTGAAACACTCAAAGGACCCGGCCCGTTTACCGTATTTGCACCTACCGACGACGCATTTGCGGCTCTTTTGGCCAATCTTGGAATAACGGCGGAAGAGCTCCTTGCAAATCCGGACCTGGCGAGAATACTTCTTTATCATGTGGTGCCTGGAAAAGTAATGGCATCCGATGTCCTTGCCCTCCCGAACGGAACAATGGTTGCTACGGCAGGAGGAGAAAAACTCACCGTTACATTCATGGGCGGCAATGTTTACGTCGATGACGCCAAGGTTGTGACAACCGATGTAATGGCGTCAAATGGTGTAATACATGTAATTGATGCCGTTATTTTGCCTGGGCAAGAAGAGACTGAGCCTGTTCCTAAAACAGGAGATTTGGGAATGGTTCCATTCGGATTCCTCGCGCTTGCTTCAGGAGCTTGGATTGCTATGAGAAGGAAAAACCAGTAGAAATTTCATTTTGCAGTTGAAACAAAGAGAAGGTCGGCTTTGCTGAGCCGGCCTTCTTTATCATTTTTAGAAGGGGGGATTCTAATGAAGTGGCTTGACAGGATTGCTGCTCTTGCTTTGTCGATTTCGATTTTGGCAATGACAATGATTTATTCGGATTATGCTGAAAACAAAAGGATAATGAACGATGCAAGACTGAAGTTCCACTCGGAGGAAACCTCTGCCCAATCAGAGCCAAGCGCTGCGGAAAATGAAAATCTGATGGATGCCCCAAGCCTATCACTTGAGAAGATGGAAGAGAGTGAACCTGTTTTAGAAAAGGCTTCATTGAATGCAGCCCAAACAGAAAAATTCGATGAAATGAGATCTGTAAATCCCGACTATGCTGGATGGCTATGCATAAGTGGGACTAATGTGGACTATCCGGTCGTAAAGGGCAAAGACAACAAGTTCTATCTAGACCACGGCTTTGAAATGGAGCCGAATGTGGCGGGCGCCATTTTCATGGACTACAGAAACAAAAACGATGGAACAGACAAGAATATTGTTATTTATGGACACAACATGAAAAACGGAACAATGTTCAAGGGTTTGATGAGCTACAAAAGAACCGGATTTTTTGACGACAACAGGTTTATTGTTTTCAACGATGGGAGAGAGAAATCAATTTGGGAGATATTTTCTGCATATGTTACAGACACCGGCTTCAATTACATAAGAACCGAATTCACAGATCTGCAATTTGATGTTTTTGTAAGGGGAATTTCTAAAAAGAGCATGCATAAGTCAGATGGAAATACGGAAAGCATAGATGCAGTGCTGACGCTTTCAACCTGTTCCTATGAATTCGACGACGCCAGGTTTGTCGTGCATGCCAGGAAGGTTGAAAGTTAGGGGTAGCTGTTCGGAAAGCGGATGCCTAAAAGCCGGAGCAAGCTTGAACAATTGCATGACGGACTCGAAAAAAGTAGAAAAACCCCATCAGCACCGTTAATGGACTGATGAGGCTTTGTTTTTTTTAGTCTGTTTTTTTTATCCATTCCACAAATTTTGCGAAGCCTATTCCATCGAAAAATTCCTTGTTTTCCAGTGAAGGTATCTTCCTCTCGGATACCGACTTTACTATGTCTTTGTTGAACGGTATCTTGAGCGCAATCTCCAAATCCTGTTCTTTGCAATAATTTTCAATTGCATTGAGTCCATCCTCCGACAAATCGCATTTGTTGATTACAATCATTATATCAACACTGAAGTTTTGAACAAGGCGATGGACTTTTTCAAGGTCGTGAAGCCCTGAAAACGTCGGCTCTATGACTATTACGGTTTTTTTAACCCCTGTTATTGATGCGATCACATTGCATGCAATGCCAGGCGAACCGTCGATTATTATGGTTTCCCTACCCGTTTTTTCGGCAAGAGCCTTGGCTGTTTTTCTAACTTCCGACACAAGTTTTCCGGATGTCTCCTCGCCGGGTATGAGCCTTGCGTGAACCATTGGACCGTATTCCGTTTCGGAATTGAAAACCTGGCCGACAACGCAATCCTTCATTTTTATTGCTCCGGTTGGGCATATGTATTCACATACGCTGCAGCCCTCGCATTTGCTGAAACTGACCTTTATGTCTTCGCTAATTGCGTTGAATTTACATTTTTGGCGGCAAAGCCCGCATTTTGTGCAGAGGTCCTCATTTATGACAGCCCTCTTAAGTCCCACAAAATCTTTCGATTCACGGATTGTTTCTCCAAAAAGTATGTTGAGGTCCGGCGCGTCGACGTCGCAGTCGGCAATAACCGGGTTTTCAAGAAACGGCACCAATGAAGCGACCAGAGTCGTCTTTCCAGTTCCGCCTTTTCCCGATATGACAACGATTTCATTTATATCCATAGCATACAACCTTTCGTTACAGTCTATTTGACGGTTTTGCTTATTTTGCCTATTATGTTCTCGAAATAATGACTGTATTTTGAGTTTTCGAGGCACATCATTTCACCAACAGCGTAGAGCTTTGCGATTTCTTCGCTGAAAGGTATGTTTTCAAGGATTTCAATATTCTTGCCGGAGCAGTAATCGTAGATTTCGTCATTCCCGAGCCCTGCCTTGTTTACGACAACACCGAAAGGAATCTTCATGTTTTCAAGCATTTCCACGACCATTTTCATGTCGCTGACACCGAAGGGGGTCGGCTCGGATACAACAACAGCATAATCCACGCCTTCGACAGCCTCGACAGTCGCGCATGAAGGTCCGGGAGGGGAGTCTATTATGACCACCTCATTGTCCGAAACCATTTCCCTCAATTCGGATATTATCTTGACGCCTGAAACTTCACCCACGTTGAGATCTCCGTAAATGAATTCAATATCGCCCAATCCTTTTCCAGAGTGGATTTTTCCAATCTCCCTTTTCTCATATGAGATTGCGTTCCTTTTGCATACAATTTCGCATCCTCCGCAGTCGTGGCAAATTTCCTTGAACACAAGGACCTTGTTCTTTGCGGGCAATATTGCGTTGTACTTGCAGAATCTTCCGCAGTCGCCGCATAGATTGCATCTGTCCATGTCGACAAGCGGGAAATTTTTGTATACGCTTTTTTCACCCGTGACTCGAGGTTTTATGAATATGTGGCTGTTGGGTTCCTCTACATCGGCATCCACAAGTACTGCGCCCTTGAAATTGAAGGCCATGTTTGTTGCCACGGTGGTTTTTCCTGTACCGCCTTTTCCGCTTAAAACAGCTATCTTCATTCTTTCATCTCCAGACTTTCGGTGTTAGACTCTTCTGAGCCCATGATGCGACTCGGTTGAATTTGTCTTGAATTCTTCAAGTTTGCCTGCTTCATAGTTTTCCAAAGCTTCTTTAACGGTTTTGCTTTCTCCGTATGAATACGCGCTTATCTCGAAAGCCTTGATTGCGTCCATGGCTTTGGGTCCAAGCTCCGGCGCCAGAGTCACGCTGACTCCGTTTTCGTCCAATAGCCTTACGGCTCTTCCGCCTGCTCCGCTGGCGGAATTTTTTGCGGTATTCTCAATTGTGCGGGCTTCCTTTGTTTCGGTGTCGAAAAGAACATAGCATTCCGCTCTGCCGAATCTGTCGGCCACAGGGCTGTTTAAGCCCGTTTCTTTTGCGCAAATTCCAATTATCATAATTTTGCTCCTTTATCGGTTTAATTTAGTTTAATGATCATGTGTGTGTGTGCATGCAGAGCCGGTTGAGTACAGTTCTCCGCCGAGATATTCGCTTAGATTCGCTTCTATGCTTCCCCTTGCGCCAAGAATTACTTCAACATTGGCTTCCTTGAAAAGATTGATGGCCATTTGTCCCATTCCGCCTGTTATTATTGCCGTCGTATTCATTTCTCCCAAAAACTTGGGAAGAAGTCCCGGCTGATGCGCTGGAGCTGAAACATATTCGGTGTTCATTATTTCCTTGTCCTTTACAGTGAATATTGCGAAATACTTGCAATGGCCGAAATGCTCTTCGACGTTTACCTTGTCGTTGGTTGGAAAAGCAATCCTATTTGTGTTTTTAAGATCGATATTCATGTTGTTTTCTCCTTTGAATTTAATATTTTCGTTGTCGTTTCTGACAATTATTGCCTTTGAGTGAAAAAAACCGTCAATTATTTTCTTTCTGCCGGAAAGAAGCAGCCTTTGAACCGTTCCCCTTGAAAGTCCCATTTCTTCGCTTGCCTCAATCTGGCTTTTGCCGTCATAGTCGCATAGCCTTATGGCTTCAAATTCGTCAAGCTCTATGAATACTTTTTCCATGGATTCTGGATTTCTGCCATAGGGGATATAGATTTTTTGGTCGCTCAGCCTTCTGCAAAGCCTGTTTTTCTTGTTTCTTGGCATTTTAACCTCCCTTCGATATGTGCATATGCACAATTAAATAATATAACTAAGTTGCTGGTTTGTCAAATAAAAAAACTCTGAAAAAAATAAAACAACGTTTCTGGTTAAGTTAAGGGTTTGCTAAAGGAACAAGAATCGAACGCTATGGTATAATAAGGGAAATGTTCAATGAATTATGCAGTGGAAAAACCGACTTCATACGGAGGCTTTGTTATGGATAAAAAAAGCATATTGATTGTGGACGACGATAAAAGCATAAACGAATTGCTAAAGTTGTATTTATCGGATGCAGGATTTAATGCGCACCAATGCTATGACGGGAGCGCCGCTCTCAGTTTCATTGAGGAAAACAAGGTTGATTTGGTTCTTCTGGACATAATGCTTCCGGTTATTGACGGATGGGATGTATGCAAGCTGATAAGGAGGACAAGCCAAGTGCCCATAATAATGCTGACTGCGAGGGACATGCTTGAGGACAAGATACAGGGTTTCGAACTTGGGGCGGATGATTACATAGTCAAGCCATTCCAACCCAAGGAAGTCGTCATGCGTGTAAAGGCAAGGCTAAAAAACAGGGTGGATGAAGCGGGGAACAATGAAAATGAAGTCTTGAGAGTGGACAGCCTTAGCGTTGACATTTCAAGATACGAGGTCAAGTTGGACGGCAAAACGATAGAGCTTAAGCCAAAAGAGGTTCAGCTCCTGCATTTTTTGATGCTAAACAGAAATATAGTATTTGCCAGGGATCAACTGCTTGATAAAGTTTGGAATTATGATTTCATGGGCGGAACCCGCACTGTGGATGTTCACATAAAGAGGCTGAGAGAGAAGCTGCAATCCCAAGGCGCCTCATGGAGCATAAAGACAATTTGGGGCGTTGGATACAAATTCGAGGTGAAGTGATGGCAAAATCATTGTTTAAAAGACTCCTTTGGACATATCTATCAATACTTGTTGTGGCGATAGTAGTTTTGTCTCTTGCACTGACATTCATACATAGAGGATACGCATTCAATGAAAAGAAAAGGATGCTTGAAAATGCCGCCTATGATATCAGTGGGCAACTTGCCAGCTGGACCGACGGCGGAATTTCCCAAAATGAATTGAATAGGACGGTGGATTCCGCAGGATACATAACAGACAGCAAGATTTATGTGCTGAGATTGGAAAAAGAGGCTCTTGCAAATATTGAAAGCTTAAACATAAGCGGAGATTTGGATGAAAAATATCTTTTTGATGATTTGCGCAGGATAATTGACGGTGAAACGGTGTTTAGAAGGAACCAAAATTCTGAAAAATTCGGCACAAGGGTTGTATTCCTTGGAGTTCCGTGGAGGCAGAAAGACAACATATCAGGCGCGATTTTAATGTTTTCCCCGGTCAATGAAATAAACAGGAACGCCGCAAAAATGAATTATGTGATTTGGGCAACGGCTATAGGATTCATATTGCTGGGAGGTTTCATAATTCTTATGACCTCAAAAAAGATCTCAAGCCCGATCAAGGAGATGGAAATTGCGGCAAGGAAATTGTCGGAAGGGGAGGATTCGGAAGACATACATGCAAACACCGATGATGAAATTGGCCGGCTTGCAGAGACCTTCAACTCAATGAAAAAGCAGCTTGCCGAGACGGAAAAAATCCGGAATTCCTTCATTGCCAGTGTCTCCCATGATTTGAGGACGCCTCTTACTTCAATTAATGGATTTGTTGACGGAATACTGGACGGCGTTATCAAAGCAGAAGATTATACTAAATATTTCAGTATAATAAAGAGCGAAACGAGCCGCTTGAACCGTTTGACATCGGACATACTCCAAACGGCAAAAATACAATCCGGAAAACTGGAATTGGAGAGGCATGAAATGCCGGCACTCGAACTCTTGAAAAGCCTTGCTGAAAATATGAAGGCATTGATTGACGAGAAATCCATTTCAATTGAAATTGAATGCGGAGAAGATGAAATTGTCAATGCGGACGCGGACCGGCTGTATCAGGTGCTTGAGAATATTGTTGGCAATTCAATCAAATTCACGGGCAGGGGCGGCAGAATTTTTATTAAGGCAGAAAGCACCCAAAATGGAACCGTATTCAGCGTAAGGGATACGGGAGAAGGCATTCCAGAGGGGGACCTGGACCGAATATTCGAAAAATTTTACAGGGCGGATGAATCAAGGAATGCAGCAAACGGAGGGTCCGGACTTGGCCTCAATATAGCAAAAACTCTTGTGGAACTCCATGGGGGAAGCATAAGGGCTGTCAGTTCTGCAGGAGATGGAGCCGAAATAATTTTTGACATACCCAGGTGATTTTTAACAATCTGTTTACAAATTGCTGCAAATCATTTAATAAATCAGATTTACAATTAAACCATAGACAGGGACAGACCTTTCGGCAGGAAGCGCCGGGAAAGGAGGATGCCATGAAGAAGGCTATTGCGATACTGCTCGTTGCCACTTTGTTTTTATTCTTGGCCGGTTGCGGGCGCAATGAAAATATTGACGATCAAAATGACGAAGTGTCGGAAGAAATGCCCGGTGATGAAGAAACGAAGGATGAAGGCAAAATGGATGCTGAGATTCAATCAGATCCGGAGGCATCCCAAGCAGATGACTCGGGGACGACCAGCGACGCATCCGAAAACGACGATTCGGGAATAGTTGCCAAATCGTCTAACGCCGTTTCAAGTGAAGAAAAAGAAGCCGTCCTTGAAGAATTGGACAAGGAATTGGGCGATCTTCTGAACAGCATCGATAAGTTGGAAACCGTGGATGATTCAGATCTTGTCATCGAATAGAAGGGAGTGATTGTCGTGAAGAAAACGATTGCCATTGCTGTTGCCGCATTAATGATTTTGTCGGGGACCGTTGCATTTGCTGAAAGCAAAGGACAAAACGAACCCGCATCCGGCACACCGGTAAAGATGCAGGAAGCAAAAATGCTTGCGGAAAGACTCGGACCGCAGATAGGTGAAGTGAAAGAAAACAAAGAGGAAATGCTTAGGGTGAGGGAAGAAATCCGAAATGCCTATGGAGAAGCACAAAATGCCATTGGCGAAATGATTCGGAATAGGGACCAGCTCAGACTTGACCAGATAGAGGCTCTTGAGGATTGCTTGAATAGAATTCGTGAAAGCAGGGGCGTTTTGGAAGGAACAATTGGTGAAATTGAAGGTGAAATGACCAAATTCAGGTCCCAAGCGAGAAACAGGAACCAGGACGGGGCAAGCGCGTCGCTCGAAAATTGCGCAAAGGTTCAAACCGTAAGGATACAGGAAATGAAGAGGGTCCTTGAAGAACTGAATAAAATCAACGATATGTAAGAATCCTGATATCAAGACATGTAAAATGTGTCTTGATATTTTTTTGATAGGGAGCATGCACGTGCTATACTTATTGGGGAAGAATGCTTATCGAAAGGGTTTGATTGGAAAATGCTTGGAGACGCAATGAGACATGAGGCAGGGAAAATGAAGTTTGAATATGGTTCGGAAACAATAGAATTAACAGTGGAGCATAGTAAAAGGAAGAGCTTCAGAATCAGCGTGGAACCGCCGGATTCCGTTTTTGTACTTGCGCCTGTCGGCACAAAAAGCGATGAAATTCTCAAGATAGTGAAGACCAAAGCGAAATGGATTGAGAAGAAGCTCAGAGAGATAAAGGAGGCGGGCATAGAAAAAGCGCACAAGGAATATGCAAGCGATGAAACGTTCATGTATTTGGGACGCGACTGCCGTCTAAATGTGCAAATGGATGAATCGGCAAAGAAGCCTTTTGCCGAGTTTGCGGACGGCTGTTTTCATGTTAGGACCAATGCGAAAGATGAAACGCAATTGCGAAAGGCGATGGAGGACTGGTACAGGAAAAAGACGCTTGATATAGTTGCCGAGAGGGTGGGGTTTTATCAAAAACACTTTGTTCTGAGACCTCTTGAAATAAAATCGAAGAAACAGAGGAGTCGGTGGGGCAGTTGCTCAAACGCCCACAGGCTCAATTTCAACTTGAAGTGCTCAATGGCACCGATGGAGATAATAGACTATATAGTGGTACACGAGATGTGCCACATGGTCCATTTCAACCACTCGAAGGAATTCTGGGACATGGTAGAAGGGATAATTCCCGACTACAGGAAAAGGAGGGAATGGCTGAGAAAGAACGGAATAAGAATGATTTTGTAGGGGGCCAATCGAGGCTCCTTTTGTATTGGGGGGAAGCGGGAACAAAATGCGTGAAGGATGAGTCTATAAGCATATTGAAGAATATGCGCAATACAGGCGGACAAAACTTCATCTGAGGGAAGAGGGTGTTGGATTTGTTGAAGCAATGGGTATATTTTAATGAGGAATAGTCAAGGAAAAGGAGGGACCGAAATGAAGAAGTTCTTGGTTGTATCGCTTATCGCATCGCTTTTATGCTGTTTTGATTTTTCTGCTTTTGCATCGGATGACGCGGGCGGGGATTACATAGCGCTGCATATAGGCAGTCCGCTTGTTTTGTCGGGCGAAAGCATGAAGGCTCTCGACTCCGACAATCCAAACGTTGTTCCTGTCATACATAAGGACAGGACTCTTGTGCCTCTGAGGGCTGTCAGCGAGCACTTCGGTGCAAGTGTCGCATACAACGCGATGGACAGGGAGGCGTCGATTGCGTTTGGAGGCAGAACCTTTTTCTTTCCAATAGATGAAAGCTACTACAGGATAGAGGAAGCTGGTCAGGCGCAGAGGATTGTGCCCTTTGACACAGAGGCGTTGATAATGCAGAATCGAACGCTTGTGCCGCTAAGGGTCATCTGCGAGGATGTGCTTGGAAAAACAGTTGGATACAGCGACGGAGTAATTACAGTAGGCGACACCGAAACCGATTTGGACGATGCAATGGTCGAGGGCATCAAGAACAGGATAGGACAGGCGCTTAAGGTTTCATCACGCGATGAGCTGAACCGGATAGTTGAAGCAATGTCCGAATACCGCGAGATGAAAGCCATGGACGAAATGCTCGCACCCGACGGGATGGGCGAGGCGGAAAGCTCTGAAAATGCATCGGATGATTTTTCCGCCACAAATGAGCAGGTGGAAGGGGTTAATGAAGCCGATGTTGTAAAGACCGACGGCAGGTTCATTTACGTTGCGGCGGGAGAATCGGTGAAGATTTATGATTCTAACAACGGAAGACCTTTTCTTGCGGATGAAATAAAGATGACGGTCGATTCGGAGACAGGAGAGTATGTTCAATTCAGTGAAATGTATATTGACCAAGGAAGACTGGTCGTCTTGGGCACCCGCAGCGGATTTGAAAATTGGATAAGGCCTATTCCCGAACCAATGGAGGAAATGGAGACATCAATAATGCCTTGGGGTGGAGACCGGAGCTACGTATGGTGCGGAATATATGAGGTGGACGCAAAGGGGAAAACGAATCTTGTCAAAGAGCTTGAAATCGAGGGATCCATGCTTTCAAGCCGAAAGAAGGACGAAACGGTTTATCTTGTCGTAAACAAGCACCTTTATCGATACGGAATCGACACGGGAGGAATCCTTCCGCTTATAAGGGATACAGCATTGGGGAATGGATACAGCGAGCTTTCAATCGACAGCATAATGTATTATCCCAAGAGAGTGTCGTCCAACTATCTGATTTTGGCGGCAATAGACATCGAGGACGGCAATGAGCCTGCAGTAATCGAGGCGTTCCTTGGAAGCGGCAATCTTGTTTACATGAGCAACAATGCGCTTTATGTGGCGGGTAGGGACTACAGCTCATTCTGGGGAGCGGTGACCAACATAGCCAAGTTTACCATAGACGGTACAAAAATCGGTTTTGCAGGAGGAGGAATGGTGGAAGGGTCCATTCTAAACCAGTTTTCGATGGATGAATACGAAGGGAAACTGAGACTTGCCACAAGCAATTGGCAGGGGGAAAACGTAAATGCCATCCATGTCTTGGACGAAAATTTAAACGAGACGGGTTCCGTTGAAAACCTTGCTCGGGGCGAGAGGATATATTCGGTCCGTTTCATGGGTGATAGGGGATACGTTGTTACCTTCAGGCAGATAGATCATTTGTTTGTTCTGGACTTGTCAAACCCTGAAGCGCCCAAGGTCACAGGAGAACTCAAAGTTCCCGGATTTTCAAATTATCTTCATCCCGTAAGCGAGGACATGCTTCTTGGGATAGGGCAGAGCATAGACGAAAAAACAGGAATGCAGGAGGGCATAAAGCTGTCCATATTCGATGTTTCAGATGATGGAAAGCCTGTGGAGACAAACAATCTTGTGCTTGGCGGAAGCGGAAGTTATGCAGAGGTCTTAAGCAACCACAAGGCGCTTATGCTTAATCTTAACGAGGACATGATAGGGTTCGACGCGGTTCTGGCGAATGTCACAGGCGACTATTCGAAGTCCAATTTCTATGGAGCGGCAATTATTGAGGTCACTAAGGACGGGAGCATTAGCATATTGAAGCTGATATCGAATGAAGGAATACATGCTTCCAGAGTGAAGAGAATAATATATATTGGAGATTTTCTATACTACATTCTTGATAATCGCATAAGGGCGTTCAATATGGATTCTTTTGATGAAATAGAATGAAT
>PKTO01000136.1 GCA_002869095.1 Clostridiales bacterium | reverse complement strand
GGCGATAATATGAATTGCAATTTGCTTTAGGGATGAGAGTTGATTTATATAAAAACATAATGTGATCAATATACTAAACAGTGATAATTTACCCACAAGGCTAAAACGTAGGTAAACTATCACTGTTTTTTACCCTTAAAGAATTGACATGGGTAAATAATAATGATAATCTACCCATAAAGGAGGGGTTTGAATGGATAAGAACATGTTGAAAGCATTGCCTCCAGAAGCAGATATCGAAACAAAAAAAATTCTTAAGCAATTGGCAAAGACAAATCGCTCTCTTGCAGAGCTTAAAGGATTTTCGGATACGATTCCAAACAAGAATATACTGATCAATGCTATCTTGATAAATGAAGCCAAGGACAGTTCTGAAATCGAGAATATTGTAACTACCCATGATGAAATTTATAGAGCCATGAGCCTGGATTCCTTTGGCGACTCTGCCGCAAAAGAGGTTGTTTCATATCGAGCGGCACTTTGGCACGGGTACAATTTAATATTAAAGAACAAGTCCATCACAACAAATATGATTGTCGAGATTCAATCAATTGTTGAGGGAAACAGCGCGGGAATCAGAAGGTTGCCTGGCACAGTCCTCAGAAATGATAAAACATGTGAAGTTGTATATGCGCCGCCTTCAAGTGAAGTTGAAATCAGAAGATTGCTCGGCAATCTTGAAAATTATATGAATGAAGATGACATGCAGATTGACCCGCTTATAAAACTGGCGGTAATACATTATCAATTTGAGAGCATCCATCCCTTTTATGACGGCAATGGCAGAACGGGCAGAATTATAAATATGCTGTATTTGGTTCTAAAAAATCTTATTGAGAGTCCAATATTGTATTTGAGCAAGTACATTATCACGAACAAGTTGGAATATTATAATTTGCTTCAAGAGGTAAGGACAGAAGAAAATTGGGAAGACTGGATAATATATGTTTTAAAAGGTGTCGAGGAGACATCGAGAGAAACATTGGAAATGGCAAGAAGAATTAATCATGAAGTTCAATTGATGACAAATGAGATCAAGGAAAAACTTCCCAAGCTATACTCGAAAGAGTTGATCGATTTATTGTTTTTTGAGTTTTATACAAAAACAAGGTTTATACAGGAAGGTTTGTCCGTAACAAGAAAAACCGCAGCCTCATACTTGAATACGCTCGAAAAAGAGGGGATTTTGGTATCAGAAAAAATCGGAAAAGAAAGGATTTATCAAAACAAAAGGCTGTTTGATATTGTGAGATACAATAAGTAATTGAATCACTTGGGATTGTTGAATTGCCAACAGAGGGGAATCTTGTTTGCATTCATATAAAATAAACGGGGAAGGTTATTTTTGATTGTCTAAAACATGGGAAGATAGTATTGGGGGAGAGCATATATGGACAGTAAAAGATTTGTAGGGATTGACTTTTTGAGAGGAATCGGCATCTTTGTAGTTCTGATCCTGCACACGGCATTTTATTCATTTGACGGCATTTTTGACGTGGATTTTTCGAACCCGCCCCTTATGATAACCATCATAGGACTCTTGCTCATGTTTGCGGGCATTTTCGCCATGGTCAGCGGCTTTGCCCATACAACACAGATTCTGTCACGGATAGAGAGTGGAAAGGACATGGGAGCCATTCTGAAGCACCTCGCCATAGTGGCCCTTTACTTGCTTGTCATCGGTTTTCTGCAGAAGACGGTCTTTGGATCGGGTCATATCCATTTTGAAACCCGCAGTTTTGACAATACCATCCTGGTGGAACTGATTAAGACAGGCACCTTGAATCTGCCGGACTTAAACCGCATCCTCTATATCAACAGCTTGACTATGATGGGGCTTAATGTCTTTCTCTTGGGAATCGTCTTCAAGGTTATTTATGTTTTCAAAAACAAGGTCAACATCAGTTTGACCCTGTATATACTGGCCATTGTCTACTTTTTCATTTCATTCGCGAGGATTCCCCTATACGATACTTACATTAGGGCCATGGACCAGGGCAATTATGGGCTGGTGCTGCTGCTTAACCTGTTCGTCAACAAGAACAACCCCGTGCTCCCGTATTTCGCCTTTGCTCTTTTTGGAGCCTGGATTTCAGCCTTGAAACACTACAAGGTGAAAAATGGGAGCCTGTTTGTCCTCGTCAACGGACTGGCTTTCCTCCTGATTGGGGGCTACCTCTATGCAACCTTGCCGGATACTATGTTGGAGCGTGCCATCGACACAAAATGGTTTGCAATCATGGGGGCTCAGATTGGCCTCTTCATGCTTATGATTCTAGGAGCTGCGTCCATCAAATGCGTTGACCGCGGATTCAAGCGCTTTATCACACGCTTTGGCATTGC
>PKTO01000294.1 GCA_002869095.1 Clostridiales bacterium | reverse complement strand
TGCTGTTGATACTGCTTGCATACGATACCCCATTTGCCAGCCTCACGAACATGGATATAGTCGCCACCGAGATTGTGAGGTCATTGGCGGGCAGCATTGGACTCATCATGACTATCCCAATTACTGCATTTACGGCAACACTTCTTTTGAAAGGGAAAAAGAAAACAAATAATAGGACACGAAATGCTTCCTGAATCCACAGGAAGCATTTCTTTAAAGCAGTAAAAGCAAGCATTGCATTATTCAAGTGACAGAATGGACATTTTTGAGTTTTATGTATCGAATCGGGTATTGTTGAATTATACGTCGTTAATTAGGTATAAAACTGGCAAAACGGCATGCTTGTCAAAAGGTGGCTGCATGAGGGAGAGGAAGGGGTAAAATGAATAAAAGAATGAAAAAAGCTCTCATAGGCGGAGCTTTGCTGGGAATATTTTGTGTTGTAGGCGCATATGTGCGCTCCGGTTTTACGGCATCACCCGTTTTTGTGTTCTCGCTATGGTACAACAGAGTTGTTATCGGCCTTGCTGTTGGAGCTCCATGGAAGGTTGCAGACAAAAGAAGCGCTATTCTGAGAGGAGCGGTTTTGGGGCTTTTGGTCTCCTTTGCATTTTACAGTTCGACAGGATTTTACGACCATGTAAGCTTTGCTGCAGGCATTGTGTACGGCGCATTGCTGGAAGCATGGCTTATTGGGGCTGAGCAATAAGGGGAAAAGCGAATTGGCAATAGAACTGATTTTATTCCATTGATAATGAAATCGGTTTGATTGATAAAAATCCATGTGGAGAAGTCCATTCGAAAAAAGAGTGCGTGAAATTAATAAAAAACCATGCACGCTTTTCGGAACAGACTTGTTTAAATGGATTTTTGCTGTCTATATATGTTTATCGGAATTTTGCATCCATAAGATCTTTTAAATCTCCTTTGATGAAAACATCGACATTTTTCAGGTCATCGACGGTTCTGCTGCCTGTAAGCAGCATCAATATCTTGGTTTTATAGAGAAGCTCATACATGAATTTTTCGCTCTGTCCGTATCCGTTAAGCAGCAGTTCTTTGAGAATGACGCCTGAAATTGTGGCCATTTTGCTTCCCAAACACAATGATTTTACAACGTCTTCGGCTTTTTTTATTCCGCCGCTTGAAACGATATTTAGTCCAGGGCTTGCTTTAACGCATTGAACAAGGCTAAAGGGAGTGGGAATTCCCCAATCGTAAAGATCAGAAAAATCCATTTCATCGTTTCTCAAATCTTCTATTTCTATAAAGTTTGTTCCGCCTTTTCCGCCTATGTCTATGTAGCTTATGCCGATTTCGGACAAACGTTTCGCCAATTTCCCGGATATACCGAATCCGACTTCTTTTACTATTACCGGAACAGAAACGCTTTTGGCGATTCTTTCGATATTTTTGACCACACCCTTGAAATTTCTGTCACCTTCCTTCATGCACATTTCCTGGGCGGCGTTCAAATGAAGCTGAACGGCATCGGCATTTATCATTTCAATGGCGCAGACAACTTTTTCAAGGGCTGTGTTTGCCGAAACATTTGAAATGACTGTTCCGTCACCGAGCGTTTCTCTGACAATCTTGTAAGATTCCACGCAAGCACCTTTTAACCCCAGCGATTGAGAGCCCACGGCAATGGGAATGTTGAATTTCTTTGCCAACAATGCAAGATTTCTGTTTATATCGAGAGCTCCTTCAAATCCACCGGTTATTGCATTGATAATCACGGGGTAGTCTGATTTTTTATTAAGAAAAATGGTGCTCGGATCTATATCCGAGAAATCAAGTTCTGACATGGAATTATTTTCCAAGATAATATCGTCAAAATAATTTTTAGCTTCCGAACAGCTTTTAAAGAAATTTTCAATATGCTGCCTTTTGCGGATTTCAGATTCTCTGATTTTTGAGTCCGAGATTTTGTCAATCATTTGGATTTACCGCCTTCCAGGGTCAATTTATAACAATAGTATCTGCAATTGCCGTATCGATGTCAATACATTTGATGAATATGGAATTATAAATTGCGTGTTGTGTAGTGTTTGAAACAGCAAAGCATATGATAGTATAATAATACAGATTGAGGGAGTGGAAATCTCAAGCCGCATGTGAAGGCAAAGAAATCATAAACCGCATTATATGGAGTTGGCGTGAAAAATTGGGTATAAACATTATTAAAAATATTGTTTAATTTCCCTTTTTTAATACCATGAAATTCTGTCGCGAAAACCAGCGGCGAAAACGAAAGGATTCCGATATGGACATTGCACCTGTATATCTTATTTTCGTTCCGGTTGTGGCTTCTATATTTGTGTATCTGACAAATGACAACTAT
>PKTO01000151.1 GCA_002869095.1 Clostridiales bacterium | reverse complement strand
GACAAGCGCGAAGACAGCACAAGCATAGAATTCAAGAACAACGATACCGTAAAGATAATAGTCGGCGACAGCAAGGAAGGTTGGGTACAGGCCCTTGACTATTTCTTCAGAATGATTTACAGCAACGAGTACAGGCTCATCAAGACAATCGTAGTGAACTACGACCATGTGCGTCCGCATGGGGAGAGGCTGAAAACATTCGGAGGAACCGCAAGCGGTCATGAAAGCCTTAAAAACATGTTTGTAAAAATAAACAAGGTCATCAAAAAAGCCGGTCTAATCCAGGAAGCGGAAAGAGTAAAACTAAAGCCCATAGACTGTATGGACATGGCGAACATAATAGGTGAAAATGTTGTTGTGGGTGGAGTGAGGAGAACGGCTGAAATAGTTCTTCTGGATTCCGACGACACCGAATGCATAGAGGCGAAATCCAATCTGTACAAGCAGATAGACGGCCAGTGGATAGTCGACAAAGAAATAATACACAGGCAGATGAGCAACAACTCAATATATTATAAAGAGAAGCCCACAAGGGAAGGCCTTCATTGGCTTATTGAGAGCATGAGATACTCGGGAGAGCCGGGATTTGTAAATGCCGTTGCCGGAGCAAAGAGGCGGGATAACATGAACGGAGTGAATCCTTGCGGGGAAATACTTCTTGATTCGAAAGGGCTTTGCAACCTGACTACCATAAATGTGTTCGCTTTTGTAAGGGAAGACAATACTCTTGATGTTGAAGGTTTGATGCAGGCGCAAAGGCTTTCTGTACGTGCAGCTTACAGAATGACCTGCGTTGAGCTCGAGATACCTTCGTGGGATGCGATCCAGCAAAGGGACAAACTCCTCGGATGCTCCATGACCGGCTGGCAGGACATGGTGAACGCGCTTTCCATGACCAGGGATGAGCAGAAGGAATTGCTTGAAAAACTTAGGGGAACGGCCCACGAAGAAGCCAAGCTTTATGCCGGCGAAATTGGCACGAATGAACCGATCCTCATAACAACAGTCAAGCCGGAGGGCACGCTCAGCCAGCTTCCGACCGTTTCGAGCGGAGTGCATTATTCCCATTCCCCATACTATATAAGAAGGGTCAGAATAAATGCGACTGATCCACTTGTCAAGGTCTGCGAGGAGCTGGAATATCCTGTTCTTCCGGAGGTCGGACAGGACATGGCCACATGTTCCACAAAAGTAATAGAATTTCCCGTAAAGGCGCCTTTAGGCAGGACCAAGTACGACGTAAGCGCAATAGAGCAGCTTGAGAACTACAAGATGTTCATGGAGAGTTATGTCGACCACAACTGCTCCATAACTATACATGTGCGTGATCATGAATGGGAAGGGGTTGAAGAGTGGGTTTGGGAAAACTGGGACGACATAGTGGCAGTTTCATTCCTTTCGCTTGACGACAATTTCTATGAACTCTTGCCATATGAAGCTATAGATGAAGCTGAATTCAACAAGAGAAGCAGCGTGCTTAAGCCTTTCATACCTTCGCTCATAAGCAAGTATGAAAAAGAAAAAGTCGAGTTCGACATAGGCAACGAGGGATGCGAATCTGGAGTTTGCCCTATTCGCTGACAAGAATTTAAAACCAGGCCTTCCTTAGGGAATGCTTGGTTTTTTCTTGTTTGTAAAGAAGGAAGAATGTAGAATTGAAATAAAGAAGACTATATTTTGAAGAAAAATTTTTGGACACCGCAATATGTAATATATAAAAGAAATGGAGATGGGAAAATGAATACTGAAGATATTATGAAGATTGCATTGGATTTGGCAGGATTGGAAAGTCAACCCGAAGATTCGGGTATATCTGTTCCCGGAGAGGATATAAAAAAGGTGCTGATGGGCATTGACATGGAAACCCCAGAACTGCTTCTTGCAAATGAAATCGGTGCGGATTGTGTCATAAGCCATCACCCCAAGGCGGGAATGCAGATACTCGACTTCCACAAGGTCATGGATCGCCAGATTGACAAGATGGTTTCATTCGGGGTTCCGATAAACAAGGCTCAGAAGGCTTTGGAAAAAAGAAAGAGCGTTGTAGACCTTAACAATCATGTCAGAAACTATGGAAGGTTTGATACGGCGGCGAAGCTTCTCAAAATGCCGTATATGAACATACACATGCCGGCGGATATCATCGGGGAAAAGGCTGTGCAGAAGCATTTGGACAATATGTTTGCGCGCAAGCCCAAAGCGACTCTCGATGAAGTCGTTTATGCTCTCAAAATGATTCCGGAATACGAAAAAGCCCTTTCAAGTCCTGCCATCCGGGTTGGAAGAGGAAATGACTACTCAGGCAGAATCGCTGTTCTCATGGCGGGCGGCACAAACGGAGGATCCGATGTT
>PKTO01000007.1 GCA_002869095.1 Clostridiales bacterium | reverse complement strand
TCCTTTTCCCGAGAGCAGTTTGTAGGCGACGGGAAGCACAAGCCTTAAGGATATGAAAGAAACATCTATTGAAATAAAATCAATCGAGGATTCGATAGTTTCGGGCTTCAAATATCTGATGTTGGTACGTTCCATGACAACTACCCTGTTATCCTGCCTTAGCTTGTAATCGAGCTGACCGTATCCAACATCGACAGCGTATACTTTTGACGCACCGTTTTGTAGCATGCAGTCTGTGAATCCTCCCGTGGAAGATCCAATGTCCATCGCTGTCCTGCCATCTAAATCCAAAGCAAAGTGATTAATTGCCTTTTCAAGCTTCAGTCCGCCCCTGCCGACATATTTCAAACTTTTTCCCCTCACCTCTATTTTAGAGTTGTCCAAGTCGACTTTTGTGCCGGCCTTATAGGCTTTTTGTCCGTTTACATATACTATTCCAGCCATGATTGCGCGTTTAGCTTTTTCCCTGGAGTCGAAATAACCTTCATCGACCAGAAGAATATCCATTCGTTTTTTCATATTTTCACACTTTCAAAAGCTGTTCGATTTCATTTGCCAATGACTCAGGGTCCAATGCAATGCTTTTAAGAAGGTCGCTGGTTTCACCGTGTGTTATAAAAGCATCCGGATATCCTTTGTTGAGTATCCTGAATGTATCAAAATTCTTGAGTATTGAATTTATTTGGGTCCCCATTCCTGAATTGACCGATCCGTTCTCCAAAGTGATGATTGTTTTATAATTTCCGACGGCAGTCAATATGGCTTTTTCGTTTATGGGTTTTATTTGTCTCAAATTTAAAATGCCGCAGTCAATATTTCTTTTATCGAGTATTTTTGCACATTCAATTGCAGAAATTGTTGCAGTTCCTTCGGCTATTATCAGGCAGTCATTGCCTCTTCTTATGGTTTCAGGCATTTCAATTCTTGTGCCGTCATGATTTATTTCATTGCAGGCACCCCTTGGGTACCGTATTGCAACCGGCCCTTCCAATTCAAGAGTGCGGGAAAGCATCCTCTTAAGTTCGTATCCGTCTTTCGGAGACCATATTGTCAAATTTGGGATAGGCAACAAAAATGAAAGGTCGAAAGAACCGTGATGGGTTTCCCCGTCGGCCCCCACCAATCCCGCACGGTCTATACAGAATACAACAGGAAGATTTTGAAGGCAAACATCGTGTATCAACTGGTCGTATGCTCTTTGAAGAAATGAAGAATACATTGCCACAAAAGGCCTTTTACCGCTTGAAGCCAATCCCGCAGCAAAAGTGACTGCATGTTGTTCGGCTATGCCTACGTCAAAATATCGGTCGGGGTGGGCCAAGCCGAAAAGGGACAGGCCGGTACCGTCGGGCATTGCCGCTGTGATTGCAACTATTGATTCATTCTTTTCCGCCAATTCCGCAAGGCTTGAAGAAAACACCTTGGAATAGGACAACCCCTTGCATGCCGCTTTTGCCTTGCCTGTATTCAGGTCGAAAGGGCCGATTCCGTGAAATTTTTCGGGATGGTTTTCTGAAAAAGCATAGCCCTTTCCTTTTTTTGTGACAACATGCAACAAGACCGGTTTTTCAAAATTCCTGACCCTGTTGAGAACATCAATGAGTTCTTCAAGATTGTGCCCGTCAACAGGTCCGATGTATTTGAGGCCCATTTCCTCGAATATAGTGCCTGGCACGAGCATGTACTTGACGGTATCCTTTGCTTTGTCCAGCTTTTGGGTAAGGCATTTGCCTATGAAAGGCATTTTGCTGGTAGTGTTCTTTATCCCTGCCTTGGTTTTTGTATACCTTTGCGCGGTTCTTATTTTATTCAAATGCTTGGACAATGCTCCGGTATTTTTTGAAATGGCCATGTTGTTGTCGTTCAGAATGACAAGCATTTTCTTTTGTTCGTGTCCTATGTGGTTGAGCGCTTCATAAGCCATTCCGGCTGTAAGTGATCCGTCACCTATGATTGATACTACTTGGTAATTATCATTGTTCAAATCACGTGCCGAGGCCAGACCCATTGCCGCGGAAAGAGACGTGCTGCTGTGGCCTGTTTCGAATGGATCGTGCAAACTTTCGCGTCTTTTGGGAAAACCGCTCATTCCGCCGAACTGCCTTAGATTTTCAAACCCTTCTCTTCTTCCGGTTAAAAGCTTGTGAACATAGGATTGGTGCCCCACGTCCCATATGATTTTATCCTTTGGGCTGTCGAATACATGGTGAATAGCCAAAGTAAGCTCTACAATCCCAAGATTCGAAGCCAAATGGCCGCCTGTTCTTGAAATGGAGTCCAGGAGGAATTTGCGTATCTCCATAGCCAATTTCGCCAATTGTTCACTATTTAGTTTTTTAATGTCTTCCGGGTTT
>PKTO01000196.1 GCA_002869095.1 Clostridiales bacterium | reverse complement strand
GTCAGCTTTTGTGTTGTCTATTATCTCCTGCGAGAGCCCGAACTTCTCATCCTTCATGGTGCATCCCAAAGGTTCTATATGAACCATTATATCGTAAACTTCCTCTATTGCGTCATGAATCTTCCTCTCGAGCTCGTGGGCTATCAGGTGGGCTTCCTTAACCTTGAGTTCACCGTCCTCCTCTATGTCCATGTCTATGTAGAGAAGGTCGCCGAACTTCCTCACACGCGTCCTGTGGGGATGGTGGGCCCCATCTACGCTCGAGACAATCTCGAACAGGGTGTCGTATATTGACAAGTCCTTTGTCTCTTCCATGACTTCGGAGCTGGTTTCAAGAAATATGGAAAGCGCCGATTTCATTACCCATATGCTTATTCCGAAAGCCGTCAAGAGGTCCATTATCGGCATGTCCATTAAAAAGGTGAAGGCCAGCCCCAGCAGTACGGCCAAGGAAATCAATATGTCGTTCTGCATGTTCTTTGCTATTGCCTCTATCATTGCGCTTCCGGATTTCTTTGCCATGCGGTGCTGGACCCTCGACAATACGAGTTTTCCGGCCACGGATGCAAGTATAACGTAAACGGCTGCCACATCCGGCTTTTGAAGTGTTTCAATACTCTGAAAGCGTGAAACCGTGCTTATCATGAACTGCGCCCCGGCAAAAAATATCATGAAAGACAGGAGCTTTGTGGCTACGGTCTCCGCCCTTCCGTATCCGTACGGATGCTCGGGATCGGGCGGCCTTGCCATTATGCCGGCAGCGAACAAGGTTATGAGGGACATGACTATGTCGGTGGCGGAATCGATTCCATCACCTATTACCGCCATGCTTCCCGAAAGTATCCCTATGAGTATCTTTGCCGTTGAAAGCGCAAGATTCCCGGCGATTCCAATCCAGGATGCCGTTTTTATCTGCCTGTTCCTGTCCATTTAAAACCTCCGCCCGCACGGGCAATCATTTTTTCTTGCTAGCCCTGTATCTCAAAATGTGCATTATGTTCAGGACTACTGCAATCCAGAGAAATATCATCCTCAAGTAATTGCCTGTCTTGCTTGTGTCATAGCCGAAAAACTGCATTCCAAGTCCCAAAACCAAAAATCCGATTCCATAGTACAGCAGTCTGAAGTCCGCCTGAGGCTTTTGCGCCTGCTTCTTGTTTTTATTTCCCTTGTCTTTTTTCTTGCCCATGGCTTTCCTTTCCCTCCTCCCAAATGTCGAATTCCAGCAATTCTTTAAAGTCGCTTATCCTTCGTTGCGCTTCCGGATGGGCGCCTGAAGGGTCGTATAGAACCGTTTTGCATCCAAGAGCCTCCGGTTTTGCATAATCGTTGCCGTAATCGTCTCCAATGAAAACGATTCTTCCGTAGTCGACCCCAGCCAATTCTTTTGCCGCCCTGTATATGTTTTCGTGGGGCTTCTTCCATCCTATTTCACACGAATTGACCGTGAACTCGAAGTAGCCGAGCAAACCTGTGTTTTCAAGTATCGAGCGGACCCCGCTCCTTATCTTAAAATTTGAGACAACACCCATGGGGTGGTTTTGCGACAAAGCGTCAACAGCCTCCAAAACGGAATCCTTTGCGTAACACTTTCCGGAATATTTTTTCCAAAAAACCTGGTCCATGTTCTTTACGAGTTCGTCAAGCCTGCTTCCATTGGCTTTGGCGCTTAAAATCCTTGCATATCTTTCCTTCATTTCGTATTCCCGGAAACGCGGCAGTTCCTTTTCGATCTCTACGCATGCCGCTCTGTAATCGGTGTAGAATTCATCAAAGCCCGTCCACAGGCTTTCCGCTTCGGACCCCTCGTAGGCCCACCTGGCATAGTCTTCGGGAAGAGGCAGATCGGTCATGTCGATCAAGGTTTCCATGCAGTCAAACAATATCCATTTCTTCATGCGCTTCTCCTCCCGCCTCCTGTCTCCGGCAAATCACGGACGGAACCGTCAGGCATCATTTCCATTCCAATTCCTGCATTATTCTTTCATTCTCTTCAATAAGCCTGTTTATTTCCAATGCAGCAAGATCAGCAGAGGAATCATTAAGCCTGTAACCCCTGTCGAGCATCCATTCGTCCTCATTTGCCGGATTCCTGATCCAAGGCTCGATTGAAGCAACCTTGAGTGCATTGTCGAGAATTCCGGACGCCTGGTGTATTTGTTTGGCCATTTCCGACACAGAGTCATCCAGTTCCGTAGATTGCTCGGGGTATATTCCCGCAAAACGGTAAGCGAGGTTGGAAAGCTGCCTGGTCAGCTCCCTCAGGCTTTGACTCAGGTTGTCGGGAACCGTTTCCGCGTAGGTTTCACGGCTGAGAGCGTCAGAGCCCGCCTTCATCTTTCCGAGTGATTCGTGAAGCTTGTATATGTAGGCGGG
>PKTO01000335.1 GCA_002869095.1 Clostridiales bacterium | reverse complement strand
GAAACTGTCATTTGTCTCAATCCAGGAGAAGTGGGCCTGAAGCTCTTGATTCCCATAACTTCTTACCTCCTTTTGCTATTAAGTCCTTTTATATGCCTTGAAAGAATTCGATTTCTTTGCTTTCATCGGTCAATTTAATGATGGCTTTTTTCCAATCGGAACGTTTTCCGACGAATTTGCCCATGCGCTTGACTTTTCCCGTCATGTTCATGGTGCTGACCTTGTCAACTTTGACATCGAAAATCTCCTCGACGGCTTGTTTGATTTGTGTCTTGTTTGCTCTTTTGTCGACTTTAAATGTGTACTTTTTCTCTGCCATTCCATCCATGCTGCGCTCGGTTACGATGGGTTTCAAAATGATATCATAAGGTGTTCTCATCATGCATACACCTCCTCAATTTTCTTTGCCGCCTCTTTCGTGATTATGCATGAATCACTGTTGAGAATTTCATAAACATTCATTCTTCCAACGTAAGTGGTTTGCACTCCAGGTATGTTGGCGGATGATTTTATCACATTGGTGTTCAAATCGTCCATTATGATGATTGGTTTGCTTCCCGCTTTTACGTTTGCGAGAATGCTTATCATTTCTTTTGTTTTTGGTGCTTCAAGCATCAATTCATCCAATACTATCAATTCATTGAGAGCAACTTTAGATGTCAGAGCCGACTTCATTGCCGCCCTTTTCACCTTCTTTGGAATCTTGTAGCTGTAGTCCCTTGGCTTCGGCGCGAATACGACTCCGCCTCCAACCCAGTTCGGCTGACGCGTGCTTCCTGCTCTCGCTCTACCGGTTCCTTTTTGTTTCCAAGGCTTGCGGCCTCCGCCTCTCACCTCTGCTCTTGTTTTAGCCGATTGTGTTCCCTGTCTCTGGTTTGCCAAGTAGTTTTTGACAGCCTCGTAGAGTACGTGTTCATTGATTTCAGCTCCGAAAACGCTGTCATTCAATTCTATTTCATCGACTTTTTGTCCCGAAACATTCAATATATCCAATTTAGGCACTTTAAACCCTCCTTTCTTCAAGAACAGGCATTACCTGCCATTCTTTACACTTTCTTTGATTGTTATGATGCCTTTCTTAGGTCCGGGTACCGCACCTTTTACAAGCAAAAGGTTCCTGTCCATGTCCACTCTTACAACTTGCAGGTTCTTTACAGTAACTTGCTCGTTGCCCATTCTTCCGGCCATGTGCATTCCCTTGAATACTCTTGATGGCGAAGCTGAAGATCCCAGCGAACCGGCCGCCCTGTGAAACTTTGAGCCGTGTGTTTTGGGTCCTCTGCTTTGGTTGTACCTTTTAATTGTACCTTGTGTTCCCTTACCTTTTGAAATTCCGGTTACATTAATGAAGTCTCCCTCTTTGAATGTATCCACGCTTATGACTTGTCCCACCTTGTATTCAGAAGCATTTTCCACTCTGAATTCAACAAGGTTTCTTTTGGAGTCGACGCCGGCTTTGTCATAATGGCCTTTTATCGGCTTTTTCACCTTTGATTCCTTGATGTCTCCGAATCCGATTTGAATGGCTTCGTATCCGTCAGTATCCATCGTCTTTACTTGAACCACTACCATGGGTGTCGCTTCGATAACCGATACCGGCACCAAGCTTCCGTCTTCTTTGAATACTTGAGTCATTCCAATTTTCTTGCCTAAAATTCCTTTCATTCTTGCACCTCCCATTAATCTTACAGCGGATTGCCGCGGCAATCGTACTAAAACATTGGGTTAAAAAACCTGTATCTTAGTCGTTGCAATTATAGTTTGATTTCGATGTCCACGCCAGCCGGAAGATCCAATCTCATGAGTGAATCCACAGTTTTAGGTGTGGGGCTCAGAATATCAATCAACCTCTTATGAGTTCTCATCTCGAACTGTTCCCTCGAATCCTTGTACTTGTGAACCGCTCTCAAAATTGTTACAATCTGCTTTTCAGTAGGCAGAGGCACGGGTCCCGAGACCTCAGCTCCAGTTCTTTTAGCAGTTTCCACAATTTTAGAAGCAGACTGGTCAAGAATCTTGTGGTCATAAGATTTCAATCTGATCCTGATTTTTTGGCTTGTTGAGTTTGCCATTGCTATTTCCCTCCTTTTTTAATCGTACGCTTAGTTAACGTACAACCGGACATTGTAAACTTTGCCGGGTGTGTCGCGGCTTTTTTTTATAAAAGAAACGTTTACATGCCCTGTCGCCCGATTCTTGAACGGACATTCTCCATGAAAATTCCCCGGTGCAAGCCGGCAACCTTCCATTTCATCGCAGTCCACACACACCATAGTATTATACGCCCTGGATGTTTATTTTTCAAGTGTTTTGCCGAATATTTTTCGTCTTTTGTGCATTTATTTCTAAAAAACAAAAAAACCGGGGGAAACCTTCT
>PKTO01000033.1 GCA_002869095.1 Clostridiales bacterium | reverse complement strand
GCGAAAAAAATGTTGGCTGACGAAAGCATAGGGAAATACGGATACAATATGAAAGAAACCTGCCTTTTGGCAAAAAGGGAAGGATTGGATGTCAGAAATGTCGTATTCGACATTAAAATTGCAGAACACATGCTTCATCCTTCAAGTTCGGACTACTCCCTTGATAAAATCATCATGAGCAGAACCGGGGAAAGCTTGGAATTTTCGGATGCCGGAGAAATGAAAGGTGAAATCGAGTGTTTGGAATATTGCGGCAAAGCGCTTGCGGCTATCGAAAAGCTTCGAGAAAAAATAATGGCCGACCTTGAAGAAAATGAGCTTAAGAGAGTGTTCGAAGAGGTTGAAATGCCTTTGATCGAAGTTCTGTCTGAAATGGAATTCAACGGATTCTATATAGATACTGAGCGGCTTGACGAACTCGATGAAGAATTCTCAGAGAAACTCGTCGGCATAGAAGAAGAAATTTATCAGTATGCAGGAGAGAAGTTCAATATCAATTCAACAAAACAGACCGGAACTATTCTTTTTGAAAAATTGGGGCTTCCTGCATTGAAAAAAACAAAAACAGGATATTCTACAAATCAAAAGGTTTTGGAAAAGCTGAAGAGCAAACATCCCATAGTTGAAAAAATAATGGAATACAGGCAATACATGAAGCTTAAATCAACTTATGTAGACGGGTTGGGCAAACTCATAGACACTGATACAAAACGCCTGCACCCGAGTTTCAATCAAACTGCAACAGTAACGGGAAGGCTGAGCACAAGCGAGCCGAACTTGCAAAACATACCGGTCAGGTTGGAAATGGGAAGGAAGCTGAGGCAAATTTTCATAGCGGAAGGCCAACGGAGGCTTGTTGACGCCGACTATTCTCAAATAGAGTTAAGGGTATTGGCTCATCTTTCGAAAGACAAGGGGCTTATAGAGGCCTTCAGCAATGGGACGGACATTCATACCTTGACAGCTTCACAGGTGTTCGACATACCTGTTGAAGAAGTGACATCCGTCCAAAGGGGAAGGGCAAAAGGCGTCAATTTCGGAATAATTTACGGAATAAGCGATTTTGGACTTTCCAACAATATAGGAATAAGCATAAATGAGGCGGCACTATACATCGACCAGTATTTTAAAAAATATCCAAATGTAAAAACGTTTATGGACAAGCAGATAGAAGATGCAAAATCGCACGGCTACGTGAGGACTATGTTCAATAGAAAGCGTTATATTCCCGAGCTTAAGTCCAACAACCGAAATCTAAGGTCTTTTGGAGAAAGAATGGCAATGAATACTCCCATTCAGGGAAGCGCCGCTGACATAATAAAAATTGCAATGATAAAGATTTACAGGGAATTGAAGGAAAGAAAACTGAAATCAAGACTGACACTTCAGATTCATGACGAACTCATTATAGAGACAGAGCCTTCTGAAATTGAAGAAGTAAAGGAGCTAATGAGAAGAAACATGGAATCTGCGGTGGAAATGGCAGTGCCCTTGACGGTGGACATGAAAGTCGGTGAAAGTTGGTATGAAACAAAATAGCAGTGAAAAAAAACATGTAGTAATAGGCATTACAGGGGGAATAGGGTCAGGGAAAACAACCGTTACCGAATATCTTTCCAAAAGGGGTTTCCCCGTAGTGGATGCCGATGCAATAAGCAGGAATCTTATGTATGAAGAGGATACAGCCTTTGAAGTCATTGACGCTTTCGGAAAAGGAATTCTTGATTCTCATGGAAATATTGACAGAAAAAAACTTAGGGAAATGGTTTTTTGCGACAAAAGACTTTTGGTAAGGCTCAATTCGATATTTCACCCAAAGATCAGAGAACGCATTGAAAAAGATATGGCCGATCTTAAAAAAGAAGGCAACGATGTAATTTTTCTGGATGCGCCGTTGCTCATTGAGAATAATCTTGATAGAATGGTTGATGAGGTTTGGATAGTTTCATGCAGTAAAGAAACACAGATAAAACGAGTTATGAAGAGAGATGATTCAAAACGGACAGAAATTGAGCAAATCATAAAAAGGCAAATGCCTCTTGAAGAAAAATTGAAACATGCGGACGTTGTTTTTGAAAACGAGGGTTCCATAGCGGACCTTGGGGAAAAAATCGAAGATGCCTTGAAAGAACTGGTTAAAAGGATTTGAAAATATGTGTGAAAGGAAAATTTCAATGAAGGAATTGAAAACTTTAAAGGATGTTGAAGAATTCAACGCTGGAGACAAAAAGAGATTGTCCTCAGCAACACATGAGGAAATAAAGAATGGAGCCACAACCGATATTTATTTCATTCGAACCATGGACATACTTAAAAGCATGGGCATGGAGAGGAAAATAGTTGTAGCTGAGATCTTTGCCAGAAGAGACGGTATATTTGC
>PKTO01000035.1 GCA_002869095.1 Clostridiales bacterium | reverse complement strand
TTTTTGGAACAGACAGGGTAATTGTAATCAATCGCCTTAAATCTGATTATGATTCTTTTATATGTATTAATGCCGGAACTGCTTTAATCTTGGTATTTGAATCTGCACCGCAGTGCGGACTTAATAATGCTTTGTAAGCTGATGAAAAATGAAGTATTATGGTAAGTATGGCACAGGGATTAAGCCATTGAGTTTGATGGCGTAAAAAGAGGTAAGGCATGCATATGAAAAAACTGGCAGATACGACTTTAAAAAAAATATTGGAACCTGGAGTCGCGAAGGCGAATATTTATTACATGGCGATTGTTGTGATTATAGTCTTGCTTTCCTTTCTTTCTCCGGAGAAAGACCTTGGGCTTGTCGGGGATGGGGTTTTTCCATTGAATGAGCAATGGGAGGTGTCGGATGCTTCGGAAAGTTTCAAGGACGTCTCATTGCCGTATAGAACAGAGAACGGTCAAAAAGGCAATGAAATTTCCATTACAAGGATAATGGAAGAAGACTTTGAAGACGGAATGTTTTTGAGAATACGGGCCTCCATGCAAGACATTGCTGTGATTGCAAAAGGGGAGATCATATACGAAAGTAAAAGAAGCAATGGAGGGGCTCTGACATTTCCGGAAGTGAGCATGTGGCACTTGGTCAAAATCCCGGGTAACATGGAAAATGAAGAATTGACCATAGAATTCTCGACGCAGATTGAGACGTTCAAAGGGCTTGTCAATCCCATTTATTACGGAACGGAAGGGGCCCTGCTTAAGGATTTGATATCTCGGAATTACACAGGGCTGATTGTGGGTATAGTCATGCTCCTCGCCGGAATCATATCGATAATTATTTCGTTTGCACTTGGAAAACTGGATGATAGAAGATTGTTTTATATAGGAACCTTTTCCGTCGCGGCGGGCATATGGACGCTTGCGGAACTGAGAATTCTGCAATTTGTGACAGGAAACAGGTTCATATTGGGAGGAATCAGCTATCTTATGGTTCCCTTAATGGCGGTTTCGCTTCTGCGCTACTTCGGAATCGTTTTTTTGGAGAAGTATTCGAAAATCATTTACCGGATTTCAGTTGTTTTGGCGGTTTGTCTTGTATTATTGCTTGCTTTTCAGATGTTTGGGATATTGCCTTTTATCAGTGGAGTTGCATATGTGAATTTTTTATTGGGTCTGATTATAGTATGGCTGGCGGCGGTTATTTTTTACGAAGCCGTTTTGCTTAGGAATAAAAAAGTGGGCAAATACGGAATTTATATGGGGTTATTGGTAGTTTCGGGTTTGATGGAAATAATTACGTTTTTCACAAAGGATTTCGAACACATGTCTCAATACAGCAAACTGGGGTTTGGGTTATTCCTTTTTTGCATGCTTTTGGAGTCTATCCGTTACTTCAACAGCATTTTGACACTTAACCATAAAACAAAATTTTTGGAAGAAATGGCATACAAGGATATTCTTGTCGAGGGAAACAACCGGGCTGCATACGAAAGGGATCTGGACTTGATTTTGGATTCGCCCAATTACAAAATATTTGGATTCGTTTTGGTAGACATCAATCGGCTAAAACAAATCAATGACATATACGGTCATGCGAGCGGCGACAATGCAATCATAATATGCTATCAGTTGCTTTTCAAAGTCTTCGGGAATATGGGCAAATGCTATAGGTTGAGCGGAGACGAGTTTGCATGCATTGTTAAGGAGACAGATGAAGAGGTTTTGAGAGAGGCTGTAAATGCCTTGAACCGGGAAGTGGATAGAGAAGACGAGCAACAAGAATATCCTTTCAGTTTAGCTGTAGGTTATGGCTTTTATGAGAAAGGCAATATGGACGAAAGAAAGAATTTCAGCCAATTTTTTCATGAAGTGGATCAACGCATGTACGGAAAGAAGAAACGCCGCTATAGCGATTGGATCGAATCGGAGGCCAATCAACAAAGCAATGGGAAATCAATCGATATCAATTCGGCAAACCGGTAATAGGCTATATAAAGGCAAGCGGACGGGGATGAATTCAATTGAGACGACAAGTACTGGGGATTGTTTGATGTAAATCCTTAAATAGACGGGTTTTAGGGCGGATAAAAATGACTGTGTTATTGTGTTATGCAAACAAGCGATTACAAATCATTAATGATTTATAATCGCTTGCTTTTATTTTTGCGGACTCTTGCATTGTTTATCACTTTCAGTAAAATGTTATGGATCGATTGATTTTCGCTTTGTATGACGGGATTTTTAATATAGGAATTGCTCATGTTGAATCTGAATTTATTGGATTTGCTGATTAAATTGTAATCGTCGCCGTTAAACGAAACACCAACTTCATACTTGGAGCCGTCTTTAGCATATCTTGCTATTTGACCGCTTACAGTTCC
>PKTO01000334.1 GCA_002869095.1 Clostridiales bacterium | reverse complement strand
TTCAACATACCATGGGCCGCAGGAATGCAAGAAGCTTTCCCGACGCTAAACAACGACAAAACCACAGTCGTTTACTGCTATACAGGACAAACTGCAGGTCAGACAACTGCGGCGCTCAGAATTTTGGGCTACGATGCGGTTTCTCTGAATGGCGGAATGGGAATGGAAGCAAACGCTCCTTACGGTTGGGCAAACAACGGTTATGAAACAGTAAAATAATTCCTGTCATTGATTATAGAATCAAAAAAGCGCTTCGACTTAGAGTCGAGGCGCTTTTTTTATGCTTTGAATGGAATTATTTGGGGATATATATAGTATAACTCTGATTCAAGGGGGATGAAAATGAGGATAAAGTATATCGATGGAAAAAGACTCAATTACGCAATACATTCGGGCGCAATGGAAGTCATGAGGCATTCGGATCATCTCAACAGAATCAATGTTTTTCCTGTGGCCGATGGAGATACTGGCAGCAATCTTTCGTCTACGATGAATTCAATGTTGAGAAATACTGTTTTTGTCGACAGAATCGACAAATCGTTCCAATCCCTGGCTGAATCGGCGATATTGGGGGCAAGGGGCAATTCGGGAATCATTTTTGCCCAGTTCATCAACGGGATAGCTATGGAAATAAACGACAGTGAAGTCCTTGGCACCAAGTCTTTCGGAGAATCGGTCATGAAGGCGGCGGGCTACGCATACAAAGCCATGTTGAATCCTGTTGAAGGGACCATGATTACCGTAATAAGGGAATGGTCGAGGGCTGTTTACGATTCCCGCACGGTGACCGACGACTTTGCGGTGCTTTTGAACGATGCCCAAAAGATTGTGCGAAGGTCCCTTTCGGAAACCCCGAATATTTTGAAGGTTCTCAAGGATTCCGGAGTTGTGGACTCGGGAGCCAAGGGATTTGTCCATTTTACCGAAGGGATAGTCAAGCTCATAAACTCGGGAAACATAAGGGAGGCTGTTTTGGATTCGCAAAAAAGCAATAGGCGAATCCGGTTTTTCGACGACCACTCTTCGTCCGAAAAAATGCCTTCTGAACGATACTGCTCGGAGGTTCTTCTAAGGAGCAATGATGCATTGGACATAGAAGAGCTCAAGACTTTTCTTAAAGGATACGGAAGCAGTGTGATTGTGGCGGGAGGAAACAAAAACACAAGAATACATGTCCACACCGACAGGCCGGCGGAGATGTTTGAGCGAATTCACAAATACGGCAAAGTAATCGAAAAGAAAATCGACGATATGCAAGCCCAATATCTTGCGGTAAACAACAAAAAGAGCACAATTGCCCTCGTAACAGATTCTGTGGCGGATTTGCCCGATGAAACCATTTTTGATGAAAACATAACGGTTGTTCCCATGAATCTTGAAATCGACGGAAGCATTTTTTTCTACAAAGTGACAATATTCCCCGAACAGTTCCAGAAGCTGGCAGAAAGGTCTTCCGTTTTTCCAAAGAGCTTCCAGCCGAGCCTGAAGGCATTCGAAAACTCATTCTCTTTTTTACTGAGCCATTATGAAACTGTAATAGGAATTTTTGTTTCATCAGCCTTAAGCGGAACTTTCAATTCGGCTGTTAAGGCTCTCGAGCTCTTCCCCGAAGAAATGCAGTCGAGAGTGACTCTGGTCGATACAAAACTGAATTCGGCGGCGCAGGGACTCGTCGTATACGAGGCGGCGGAAGCAGTTTCCAGAGGGGCGGACAAAGATCAAGTGCTTAAAACAATATACGATTCCATTCCCAATACAAAAATCTATGTCAGCGTCGACACGTTTGAATACATGGTAAGGGGCGGAAGGCTAAGTCCGATGAAAGGCAAATTCGCAAGCGCTTTGAACATGAAACCGATTGTTTCGCTTGACGAAGATGGCAGGGGCGTGTCATTCGCCAAGGCATTCAGCAGAAAGGCAAACAAGAGGAAGATTATCGAGACGGTGAAAAATTTGAATGAAGAGTACGGGATAAAGAGATATGCCCTTGTTCATTACAGGGGAGAAAATCTTGCGCATGACTATTCACGCGTAATCGAAGAATTGCTTGGGATGCCGCCGGAATATATATGTCAAGTGTCATCCGTAGTGGCGCTAAGCGCGGGAGAAAAAGCCGTAGCGGTATCCGTTCAACTAAAAAGGAGCGAAAAATCATGAGTATAATTTTAAAGGAATCAATTGTTTTGATAATTTCCTATTTTTCGGTATTTTTCATAGTTGCATTGATCATAAAGAATAACTCTATAGTAGACATAGGCTGGGGAATCGGTTTTGTTTTGGTGGCATGGTATTCGATGGCCAGAGGCGGCAACTATACCGAAACAGGTGTTTTGGCGACAGTTCTTGTTACGGTTTGGGGCCTCAGGCTCTTTTACCATATA
>PKTO01000337.1 GCA_002869095.1 Clostridiales bacterium | reverse complement strand
ACTATATATCTGTCCATGCTTCCTTTGCTGATCATGCCTATTTCATCGAACGCTTCCATGTTCATCTTTACTCTCGCTCCGTCAAAAGAAGATATGGTGACTTTTACGCTGAGCACCTCTCCCAGCATGGTTGGTTTGAAATGCTCTGCATGGACCATTGTCGCAACTGATATGTATCCTTCCGGCAATTTCGAGTCAATCAGTTCAACCGATGCCTTTATCATGAAAGCAATAACTCCGGGTGTAGCCAGCAATTCGCCAAGTCTTCCTGTTCCGTACTCCATTCCGGTATGTCTTTCCTTTACACGTTCCTGAATAGTCAAACTGTCGCCAATCGTGAATTCCAAGTTTTCCAGCATATCATCACTCCCTTCCTTCTTCTATTCCATATATACCAAAAAACCCTATCCGGTAAGCAAATTATTCTTGCTTGCAGATAGGATTTCTATGGCAATATCAGTTTTGGCTTGAAATCTATGTAGTCGCTTGAAACCAATTCATAGCTTGTGCCGTCGACCACACCCTTTATTCCCGCGCCATAAGCGTTGATGTTGTGCAAGTGTCCATAGACTACAATTTCGACGCCGTATTTTTTTATCAATTCGGTAAATCCCGAAGGCTCAAGCCTTTCATTGGTGGGAGGATAGTGAAGCATTGCGATTATTCTTCTCCATCCTTTTCTCTTTGCGGATTCGAGCGACATCTCGAACCTCATGAGTTCCCTTTTATATATCTTGTCGTCATGCATGTCCGATTTTGCATCACTGGGGCATACCCAGCCCCTTGTTCCGCAAACGGCAAAGTCTCCGTATGCCTCGTGGCTGTTCTGAAGGAATATGTGTTCGGGATATGCCTTTTTCATCTTTTTTAGAGAGGTCCACCAATAGTCGTGATTTCCCCTTATGAATATTTTTCTGCCCGGCAAATCGGCTATCCACTCAAGATCTTTTTTTGCCTCATGAAGATGCATCGCCCATGAAATATCACCCGGTATCAATACTGTATCTTCAGGCGAAACAAATTTTATCCAGTTGTTTTCGATTTTTTCATAATGCCTTTCCCATTGGGGCCCGAAAACATCCATGGGCTTGTCAGTGGAAAAACTGAGGTGCAAATCCCCTATAGCGTATAAAGCCATTTTGATCACTTTCCCTGTCAGTCAAAAACCTGATATCTGGCTATGTTGACTTTTATTTTTTTCAATAGGTCTTCCAGCTCGTCCAAGCTTCCCTTTTCCCACAACTCATCGAATTCCATTTGGAATTTCATGGCCTCCGTCTGTTGTCCCAGCAAATTAAGCAGACGAATATTGCTTACAATATTCGATATGGTGTTTGACTTTTCTTCAAAAAGTATTTGAGCGTTTATTACCTCGTTTCGTATTTCGCACATTTCCCTGTCAAGCAGGAATGCCGCTTCGGAAGCCCTCATGAGTCTCTTTCTTATGTCATCTGGTATTTCTCTTTTGTATTTGTATTTAAGCGAATGCTCGATCGTCGCCCAAAAGTTCATTGCGAGAGTCCGTATCTGTATCTCAGCGAGAATCTCCTTTTCTCCGAATGCCGTCTGCACCGGATACCTTATGATAACGTGATAACTTCTGTATCCGCTGTCTTTCTCATTGTTGACATAGTCCTTCTCTTTCTCAATCATGAGGTCCTTGCCGTCTCTGGTTCTCAACAATTCGACCACGCTGTAGATATCGTCGACGAACTGGCACATTATGCGGATTCCGGCGATATCCTCCATTTGGTCTTCTATGTCGTCTTCATCAATATTGTTTCGCTTTGCCTTCTCCAATATGCTGTTTATTTTTTTTACTCTTCCTGTAACGAATTCGATCGGAGAATATTCGTTCATTTCCCGGAACTCGTCCCTCAAAGACTTGAGCTTTACTTTCAATTCTTCGACAGCCTGTTCGTAGGGAATCAATATTCTTTCCCAGTCTCTTATTCTGTACATATTATCACTCCATAATGGATAAGACGTTATATTACAATATTAACACAGATATAAAAGCCCCCACAAGTTGGGGCTTCAGACTGTTGAAAAACCCCGATTTCTTCGTTGCTTTGCCAAAACCCGTTCGGTCACGTATATCTGCATACGCTCCCGTCACTGGCTTTTGGCAGCGCCTTGAACTTGAGAATTTTTCAAAAGTCTGTAAGTTTAAGATTTCTTCTTCAATCTCAAGCCCCCACATGTGGGGGCTTGATGTTTGGCACATACCGGTTGTGGATGCTACAGCCTTTCTGCAATATAGCCTACAAGGTCGACCACCCTTGCTGAATAGCCCCACTCATTGTCATACCATGAAACGACTTTCACCCTTTTATCTCCGACTTTTGAAGTAAGGTCGGCATCAAGAATGGATGGTCTGT
>PKTO01000080.1 GCA_002869095.1 Clostridiales bacterium | reverse complement strand
ATTGACGAAAATGAAGTGTTTGTGATAAACAATGGAGGTTCGAGCCAATACGAATTCACGACAAACGGCAGCTTCACATTCGAATTCCGCGATGCCGCAGGCAACACAGGAAGCAAGGCTGCTGAAGTTACATTGATCGATACCCTTGCCCCGAATGCGCCTGCAATCCATTTGAATCCGGAAAGCGGAGTTTCAACAGGTAGTGTAGAAGTTTCATTGACCCATGACGAGTCCGAATTAGTTTCTGTTGAGTATTGCGTAAGCAGTGGAGGGGAAATGGAATGGCTTCCTTATGAATCGCCGTTTTCCGTAAGCGAGAAAGGCTCATGGGACGTTTTTGCAAGGGCGATTGATGCAGCGGGCAATGAGAGCCCGGAATCATGTAAAATCCTTGTTCTGAAAAACAGGCATAAAAGAGAAACGGTTGAGCCTTCAAGAACCGTGGATCATTATGATATAAACCTGCCTTATCTTGTAGTCCAAGGTGCAAGGCTTGAAATGACTGAGCTATGGTCATTCTACGACATAAACGGAAAGCCGATCGATATGTCGGGCTTTGAAATCGAAAGCTCCAATCCCTATATTCTGCAGATAATGGATGACGGAACGATTTTCGCGAAGAATCCGGGAGTCGTATCGCTCATTGTTTCAGACCCCAAAACAGAAGCTGTTTTTACATTTGATCTTGAAATTGAAGGGCCTTCCGAAAAAAGCGCAGGGATTGATTTCACCGACACAGAAAACCACTGGGCGAGGGATTCGATATCCGGCTTAAGGGATGAGGGCTATATATGCGGTTACGAAGACGGCTCCTTCAGACCGCAAAACGACATGACCATGGCAGAATGTCTGGCAATACTTGAAAGAGTGCGTCTTGACAATGCCGGAATGGCGAATTCGACAAGGCCCTGCGAGGAGCCTGAAATAATTGCCGAAGCCTGGAGCCGCAACTACTGCCTTTCTGCGCTCAGCCGGATGGACATAGATGAAGTAAAAATTGCATTTGGAGATAGAATAGATGCGGATGTCCCTATAACGAGAGGGCAAGTCGCCTTTCTGCTGGCGCAAAGTGAAAACTGGACCGACACCATTGGAGACGCCATCCCATTCGGTGACATAATGGACAACTGGTACCAAGAGCCCATACTATGCGCTTTCAAAAGAGGAGTCTTCAAAGGCTATCCAGATGGAACCTTCAAGCCGGATGCATTGGTCACGCGTGCTGAGATGACCGTATTGTTCGGACGTTTCATCAAATATCTGCAATGCCAGTAAAAAACCAAGAAGGGACAGACCTTTTTGTCTCCAAAATTGATGAAGGGGGAATTGGAAATGAGAACGCCAAGAGAGGTCAGCCATACTGGGATATACCACGTCATGGCCCGCGGAAATGGAAAACAGGAAATATTTCTAGATGAAGTAGACAACAGATACTTTCTGAAATTGCTAATAGAAGCCAAGAACAGGCATGATTCCGAAATATATGCCTATTGCATCATGGGAAACCATTACCATCTGCTAGTCAAGTCCGGCAACCTTTCGGACTTTTGCAAGGAAATCAATCAGACCTATGCACACTATTACAATGCCAAGAACAAAACGGTCGGACACGTGTTCCAAAGCAGATACAAAAGCTTTCCTGTGGAAAATGGGGAATATTTGACCTGTGTGCTGCGGTATATCCACAACAACCCGGTGAAAGCCGGCATGACCGAACACCCAATAGACTATTTCTGGTCCAGCTACAAGGAATATTTGTCCGGCGAAGGATTAACAACAACGGGTCCGATTCTGGATTTGTTTGACGCCAAGCTTTCGAAGGCGAGGGAAAAGTTCATATCCTTTTCAGAAACCGCAGACGATTTCAATTACGAAGCAAGCAAGGCGCAAGAGCATTTTCTGGATTACAAAAGAAGCGTGGAACTTGTCAAAAATTGGCCTCTAAAAGACAGCAAGGCGGACAATGAAGAAATATTGGAAATGAAAAAAGCAATATGCAGCCAATTTTGCCTGTCCGACAGAGAGATTATTGATGTGCTTGGAATCAGCAATGGGAGATACTATGGTAAAATTGTAAAAATGGAGTAAAAAATGTCTGTCCCTTTTTGTTTTAAAGCAAATTCTCTGATAAAATAAAACTTGAAATTAAAATTTTTATAAAAGGAATGTCTAATGAAAATTGCCAACCTTTTTAAAAAAACAGCAGCAATGACAATAGCAGCCATCCTTTTGATGTCGGTCTCCGCGCATGCATCTGTCGAAGACATCGTTTTTGGAGATGTCTTTGATGCGCATGGTTCCGTCATGCTCATAATAGATGTCTATTCGGGACAGATAGTCGAAGCAAACAAGACGGCTGTAGATTATTACGGCTATTCATAT
>PKTO01000220.1 GCA_002869095.1 Clostridiales bacterium | reverse complement strand
GAAAGTCCTGTGCAGTCGATGCATTTGTATGCCGCAACGGCGCACTCCGTGATTTCCTTGGCGAGCTCTTCGGGAAGCCTGGCGGGGATGATAAGTGTCGACTGGGCTTCCTCCGAATACTTTGCGTCGAAGTCGTAGAAGTCGCGGGAAGCCACGATATCTCCGAGTACGGACGGCTTGTGATCGAATATGCTGTTAACTGTGGAATGGTAGGTATGATTGCAAAAAAAGCAGATTTCTAATGAAAACGGTGTGTATGAAGGATAATGAGAAATAAAGGAAGGATTCTATGAAGACTATTGATTCTTATTGAAAAGGATTTTCTGTGAACAAGGTAATTTGAATGGTATAATTACTATGGCAGAGAATTGGATATCTGTAATCAGTCAACGGAGGAAGATGAGATGAAAAATTGGATTGACTATTATGAAACATTGCAAGTGCATCCTAACGCGTGCAAGGATGTAATCAAGGCTGCATATAGGAAATTAACTACGATCAATCATCCTGACGTCTGTAAAAAACCTTTTTCGGAAGAGAACATGAAGAAGATAAATTTGGCTTACGAAGTCCTGATTGACGACAATAGACGTAGGATATTTCATGAAAGCTGGATTGAAAATATAAATAGCGGCAAGAGAGAGGACCCAAGTTCAAACCGGTATAAGAAAAAACAACCAACAAAAGAACAATTGAAGGCTCTAGAGTGCCTGGAATTATATTTTGAATGTTTAGAGAGAAAGGATTTCATTTCAGCCTACAAATACATAACTACAGACGAAAAAAAGTATATTAGAGAAAGGGATTTCGTAGAATGGCAGGAAGCGGTCGCAAAAGTCATTGAAATAAGCAAGGTGGAAATTCGTGAGTTTAAAAAGCATTGTGATTTTGAAAGCCAATCAGGCGGAATGTGTTTTAATGCATATGAATTTGAAGTTTCATTGCTTGAAAAAAATAATATTACATGCAAAATAGCACCGAATTCATTTACAAAAATTGTATTGAAAGAAAAAAACGAATATTTTGTTCTGGTGGGATACGATAATCTAAGACCGGTAATAAATAAATTCAATGCAATGTACGCTATAAAGGAAAAAAAAGGTGCAATGAACAGATTCCAGGAAATGGAAGCGAAATATGATACCGTTACTGGATTGATGAATAAAAGGGGTTTTCTTGAAGAGGCAAAGAAAGAGGAAATACGGTTCAAGCGTTATGGACATGTTTTCTCGATTATATTTATTGATTGCAGTTGTGTAGATCTGGAAGCAAAAGGCGAGGAAATATCGGAATTCATAGTAGGAATTATAAAGAAAAACATTAGAAAATTGGATATTCTCGCAAAATGGGGGAAAGAGACTTTTGTTTTGTTGCTTCCGGAAACTGAGGCTTCTGACGCAGAAATAGTGGCGGAAAAGTTGAAGATGAAATTTTCGGATACAGAAATTTGTGTTGGTCAGAAAATCATAAAAATCAAACTAAAAACAGGTGTTTCAGAATATAATAGACATTCATTAATGGAAACCGTATATAAGGCCCAAGTAGAAAAAAAATCTAAAAAGAATGGTTCGAAGGGAACAAAAAACGTTATTTGACAAAGGGGATAAAATGAAAAAAATTCTGGGTGTTATGTTTGCCGGACTTGGAGCGGTGCTGCCGATTACAATTACGGTATACATATTGTACAAACTCTTCATAATAATAGACAGCGTGTTCGCGGACTTTGTTACTCGGATAATAGGATACCGCGTGTTGGGCATTGGCTTTTTGATGACCGTTGCCATTGTATTCTTGATAGGGCTCGTCGCAAAGGCGTATCTGGGCCAGAAATTGATAAAAATGGCTGACCGCATTTTCAACAAGATACCCGTTGCCCAAACCATATACGGAACGGTGAGGGAAATAAGCAACTCCCTGCTGCTGAAGGAGAAGATAACTTTCAAGCGGCCGGTATTGGTAGATTATCCAAAACCGGGGGTTCAGGCGATAGGATTCATAACAAACGAAAGATCTATTTCCAAGGACGGCACAATGCTTCCCGTATTCATTCCGACCACACCGAATCCGACAAGCGGCTTTCTGCTTTTCTACAAAAGGGACGAGCTGCAATACTTGGACATGACTGTCGACGAAGCAATAAAAATAATAATATCGGTGGGTGTTGTGATACCTGACAAAATCAAAAAAGACAAGCTGGAAATGTAAAATATTTATTAAATAATATTATTAAAGCTGTTGACACCCCATATCAATCATGGTAATATAATAAAGCGCGTTAAAGACGGGTCAACCGATCGAGAGACGGCGCAAAGCAAGTGAAATAGCGGTCTTTGAAAACTGAACAGCAAGAGAGCAGAGAATTAAAAGAAGAAACAATTGCTAGCGAAACTCGCAATTTTG
>PKTO01000269.1 GCA_002869095.1 Clostridiales bacterium | reverse complement strand
ACCGTATAGGGAATCCCCTCTTCTTCAAGTATATTGCAGAAAACATCCGCTTCAAATTCATTTCTCATTTCGATGCGAAACATTTTCATTTCCAATCCCCCCATTTCATTCTCCAATTGACCTTATTCATTAATCATATCCCCTTTTCTCAACAACTCAAGCAATGTGGGGCTCAAATCGAACTCTTCTTTTATCCGCAGCACTTCATCAAGCGCTTCTTTTTTATATTTTTCAGTCATGTTCGACTTGACTGCCCTTATCATTATATTCTTCGGGGTGTGCCCGTAGTCAATGAACTCAAGAATCTGTGTCTTGTATCCGCAGTGAACCAGAAGGTTCCCCCTTATTGAGTCTGTTAAAAGCGCCGACACCCTCTCTTTTATTATTCCATAGCGGGTCAATATGGAAAATTCATCGCTTTTTATTTGCGCGTTCAATTCATGCTGGCAACACGGTGCCGAAAATATCATTTCAGCGCCCCATTTTACCGCATTGAAGAGTGCATAGTCCGTTGCGGTGTCACAGGCATGAAGCGCTATAACCATATCAACAGTCCCGCTGAATTTATACCCGTTTATGTCTCCTACTTCAAAATGCAAATTTTCATACCCGTATTTGCGGCTTATTGAATTGCATCTTTCTATGACCTCTTTTTTAAGGTCGAGACCGACCATATTGACCTTTATGCCTTTGATTTCTGTAAAATAATAATACATTATGAATGTCAGATATGATTTGCCACAACCGAAATCAACTACTTTCAATTCCTCTATGTCCTTGCCCCTGATTGCATCGTCGATTATTTCAACAAACCTGTTGATCTGTTTGTACTTGTCATGCATTGAGCTTGCCACCTTGCCTGTTTTTGTGAATATTCCCATGTCGATCAACGGTTCGATGATATGCCCTTCCGAAAGAATATATTCTTTTTTTCTGTTGTGTTCCGTTAAAAGTTCCGGTTGATTTTCGCTTCTTTTCTTTCCCAAAAAAACCTTTCCCTTTTTGGAAATTTTAATATTGTAATTGTATTCGCCGTCCCATGCGTTAAGCTCCCTGTACTGGCCTGAAAGCAATCCCATGCAGAATTCCTTGATTTCTTCCTTTGAAAAATTTTCATGGAAGACCTGCTTTTGGGTATATTTTTCGGCCTGGTAGTAATCTTTTTTGAGATTGATTGCAATTTTGCGGTATTTTTGTGTTTTGTCCACCGGAGCGCTTATAACAAGCTTGTATGGCGAATTTGATAGTACTTCGGTTAGATGTGCTGACAATTTATCCATTATTCTCTCCATTTTTCATTCTCTTATGGTGATATTGATTTTCATGCACTGAATACTAACTTAATTATGACATATTTCCAAACAATAATTTACCGTTTTCGCCTTCTTTTCATACAAAAATAATTTTGACAGAGCATTTCATAACGGATAATATGGAAAAGTAGCAAAATCATCGGCATTTTAAGGAGTTAAATATGAGTGTAATGACTGCAAGCAATGTTTCACACGATTTCGGAGCAAGAAAAATACTGGATGAAGCTTCTTTCCGCCTTCAATTGGGTGAACATGTCGGTCTTATAGGCGCCAATGGAGAAGGAAAATCAACCTTCCTGAATATAATAACAGGCAAAATGATGCCGGATGAAGGCAAAATCGAATGGTCCAAAAGAGCGTCTGTCGGATATCTTGACCAGCATTCCGTACTTTCAAAAGGCAAGACTATCAGAAATGTGCTTGAGGAAGCGTTCCAGGGAATGTTCGATATGGAAGCCGAAATGATGCTGCTTTATGAAAAAATGAGCGATGCCCAACCGAAAGAGCTCGATTCCATAATGGAAGAGGTGGGAGAAATCCAAAGCCTGCTGGAACACAGCGGATTTTATATGATCAATGCAAAAATTGAAGAAGTCGCCAACGGACTCGGTCTTGGGGACGTAGGTTTGGAAAGGGATGTTTCTGATTTGAGCGGAGGCCAGCGAACAAAAGTGCTGATTGCAAAGCTGCTTCTTCAAAACCCGACAATACTTCTTCTTGACGAGCCGACAAATTTTTTGGATTTTGAACACATAGAATGGCTGAAAAAATACTTGAAGGAATATGAAAACAGCTTCATTTTGATTTCCCATGACACCAACTTCCTCAATGAAGTCGTAAATGTGGTCTATCATGTCGAAAATGGAATTCTTACACGATATTCCGGCAATCACGAACAATTCACACGGATGTATTCAGCAAAAAAAGAACAACAACTGAAGGCTTATGAGCGGCAAAAGCAGGAAATTGAGAAAATGGAAAATTTCATTGCAAGAAACAAAGCTCGGGTTGCGACAAGAGGAATGGCCAACAGCAGGCAAAAGAGACTCGACAAACTTGAAATAATAGAGAAGCCGAGAGAAAAAACAAAACCTTCCTTT
>PKTO01000132.1 GCA_002869095.1 Clostridiales bacterium | reverse complement strand
TCGTTGAAATAGCCGTGATGACTGTCCTTTACAGATATGCACGGGTAATCGTTTTGAATCCTCAAAATCGATCCAGCAAGTATTTCAGGTTTTGCTCCCAGTATATATATTGATTTTTTTGTGTAATTCAAGTACTTGAGAATTTGCTCCATCATATCGATTCCTGCAACTTTGCCCTTGATTCCCATACCATGTATGCGGGAAGCGAGCACTATGCCGAAACCGTCCGGCACATTCAACTGTGAATCGAGCAATGCATCCTTTAGTTCTTCGTCTGTTTCCGACAACATGATTATTTCAGTGTTTGGTGTATATATGCTGGACATTCTATCCTTCTTCAACAATTCCTTGAATCTGTCCATTGCCTCTTCCATATTCAAATTATCAATCGGTATCCCGAATATTTCGATGCTGTTTCTCATTTGCTTCCCTTTCATCCGTGATATTTAACTCCTCATATCTTTTAAAACCCTTAATTATAGGCATTCTAATTGAGAATGTACTCTCCCTTTACCATGACCCAAGAATCCTCGGATACATCCGCCCCTCGCCCGTCATTTCTTGGAACCAGTATCAAATGGTTCATTTGTATCTGTTCTCCTGTCTTGAGGTCTTTTCCGTATGTCAAATCCGCCAATCCGTTGCCTGCCGCATTTGCTATTGCTTTCATTTCACCGCTTCTCAATATGACCTGTGTATTGCCTCCAAAATAGACTATGCTTCCTGCCTTTATCAAAATCGGCTCGAAGCCGGACTCGTCACCCGGAGTTGCTTGCTGCGAAACGGGATTTTCAGAGCCTGTTTCAATTGTGTCCAGCTTCTCCTGAAAATCCGATACAATTTCCGACAGACGGCTTTCAACATAGGACAAAGTCACTACAGGGTCGTTTTCAGAACCCGGCTCGTATGTAATAGCCAATGCGCCCAAAGTCATAGCCGCCAAAACAAGTATGGAGACGACAAGTGCCGCGAATTTCCTTTTGCCTTTCTTACCCATTGTGAACCCTCCAATTAATTCTTCTTTTACAGTCAATCCATTCTATCATAAATAGCCTGGCTGTTTAAATATCATAATTCATTCCAAATCCGCCTGTTGATGCCAAAAACCGGATAAATTGTTTTGCTCTTAATTCAGAAAACCCCCGAATTGTTCCGGAGGCAATCCATATGTATTGTCAATCTTTCCACTCAATCATTCAGCTTGTTCCCGATGCCAAGGCTTATTGTGATGCTCTTGTCGACCTTTTCCATCATTTCATCGCTGAACATCCCTATCCTTTCCATGATTCTCTTTCTGTCAATTGTCCTTATCTGTTCCAAAAGCACTACCGACTTTTTATTCAAGCCATAGGTGCCTGAAGGTATTTCTATGTGGGTTGGAAGTTTAGCCTTGTTTATCCTCGACGTTATTGCAGCCACTATGACTGTCGAGCTGTATCTGTTTCCTATATCGTTTTGAACCACCAATACAGGCCTTACCCCTCCCTGTTCCGAGCCCACAACAGGATTCAAATCCGCATAATAAATCTCGCCGCGCTTAATGTTCATATTCCGACATCACTCTCCAACGCCAGATCCGCCTCATAGTTGAACAAGCCCATGATATCGGCTTCAAAACCGTCTTCTGAGATCTTCGAATTTATTTTATTCATATACTTGTATCCTTCAGCTATCGAAGAAAACTGCTCATATGTGTTTTTATTTGGCTGCATATTGCCGCTCCTCATAATCGTATTCCAATTCATTATATATCTTGGAGGAAATTTAATCAAACTTCAAATAAAGCGGAGAGATGGCTCCATGTCCTCTCCGCTTTTTACAGTTACAGACTCGCCAAGTAATCCACGGATTTGACAGTCTTTCCGCCTCTTGTATATTCCCTCGGTATCCTTTTGCTTATCATGCAGGTTATTTCATAATTGATGGTTCCCAGCTTTGACGCCACTTCATCGATTGTTATCGTATTTGTCCCATCGCTTCCGAAGAGGATCACTTCATCGCCTATTTTCACATCTGTCCCGGTAACGTCAATAAGGCATTGATCCATGCATATCCTTCCAACAACAGGCACTTTCTCTCCATTGACCAGGACCTCGGCTTTCCCTGAAAGCATTCTTGTATACCCATCCGCATAACCTATCGGAATGGTTGCTATCTTCCTTTTTCCCGGAGTCACGTATTTCAAGCCGTAGCTTACTCCTCTTCCCGCCTCCAGCTCTTTCACATGTGAAATTTCCGCCTTTAGAGACATCACCTGCCTTAGGGCAATCCTTTCCTTTATGACCTCGTCGGAAGGGTAAAGCCCATAAAGTATGATTCCCGCTCTTACCATGTCCATGTTCATCTCTGGTAGATCCATGATTGCGGCGCTGTTAGAAACATGTTTGACCGGTATTTCAAGGCCTCTGGCCTTTAAGGAGT
>PKTO01000142.1 GCA_002869095.1 Clostridiales bacterium | reverse complement strand
GCATACCACCAGGCGCTAAGGGGAAGGTCGTTTTGCCAAAAAGTGGGAAAAGTGACGCAGGTTATTGGATTGACCATACAGGTTGAGGGGGTCAAGGGCTTCGTAGGTGAAGTCTGTCGAATAGAGATAGACGACTTCCAGCATGTTTTAGCCGAAGTGGTAGGTTTCAAGAATGAAAAAGTTTTGTTGATGCCTTTGGGTGAATTAAGCGGGATTGGGCCCGGATGCAGAGTCGTACCGACTGGAAAATCGCTCCAAATCAAGGTGGGAGACAACCTGTTGGGAAAGGTTCTTGATGGACTTGGGGACCCGATAGATGATACGAAGGTGTACAGGGAATGCGAATTAAACATTTACAGGTCGCCGCCAAATCCGCTTAAAAGGAGTCGTATAGAAAGGCCCATGTGCACAGGGATAAAAGCCATTGACGGACTCTTGACTTGCGGAGAAGGTCAGCGCCTGGGAATATTCGCAGGAAGCGGAGTCGGTAAGAGCACGCTAATGGGAAAGATAGCGCGAGCTTCTGATGCCGATGTAAATGTTATAGCGCTCATAGGGGAAAGAAACAGGGAATTGCTAAATGTTTTAGACAAGGATTTGGGAGAAGACGGAATGAAGAAGTCTGTTGTAGTATGCGCCACTTCTGACCAGCCTGCGCTTGTCAGGTTGAAGGGGGCGTTCACTGCCACGGCAATAGCGGAATATTTCAGGGACAAGGGCCTCAGGGTTATGTTTATGATGGATTCTGTCACACGATTTGCAATGGCTCAGAGAGAGGTTGGTTTGGCAATCGGGGAGCCTCCTACGACAAAAGGGTATACACCTTCGGTTTTTGCGCTTCTACCCAAACTGCTGGAGCGTTCAGGGACTTCCGACAAGGGTTCGATAACAGCTTTTTATACCGTGTTGGTTGATGGTGACGATATGAATGAGCCTATCGCCGATGCCGTAAGAGGTATTTTGGACGGGCATATCGTGTTATCGAGGAAGCTTGCAGCCAAGAATCATTTTCCTGCAATTGATGTTCAGGAAAGCATAAGCCGCCTGATGAAGCAAATTACTGACAAGGAGCACTACGAACTGGCGGGAAAGATTAGAGACAACCTCGCGGTTTATGAAAAATCGGAAGATCTGATAAATGTTGGGGCATATGTGAAAGGCTCGAATCTGAAGGTCGATGAGGCTATTTTACTGCATGACCGCCTGATGGCGTTTCTCAGGCAGGAAGTGGAGGAGGCGAGTTCTTTCGAGGAAACCGTTGAAACAATGAAGCGACTTTATGATATTTAGAGGAGGATGGGGATGAAGGGATTCGATTATGCATTGGAGAATGTCTTGAAACTCAGAGCAAAGTCTGAAGATGACAGGCTGATTGATTTTTCGAAAGCGCAACGTACATACCGTAAACAGATTGAATTTCTTGAAGACATAGAATGTGAAATAAAAGATATCCAGAGTTCCTATGAAAATGTAGAGTCTGACAAGTTGGCATCCAGCAAGCGATACTACTACTATCTTGAGAATCTCAGATCCAAAAAAGAGAGACATAAAAACATAGTGGATGAAGCCGAAAGAACATGCGAAATGAAGCGACAGGCTTTCGAAAAGGCTAAAATCAAGCGCAAAACTCTCGAGACCCATAAAGAAAAGCAAATGGTGGTTTACAAGAGGAAACAGAAGCGCGAAGAAGAACGCATGCTCGACGAAATGGCTGTAACTGCCTTCAAACGAAGGCTTGAGTTATAGAAAGTCGATAAAATAGGGGAGGTGAAAGGATGGAAGGAACAATAAAACTGAATATTGGAAACAAGGCGGACTGTTCGATAGCCCTAAGAGAATCAACAAAAATGGGCAAAGGAGAGTCTGCGAAAAAGAACTTCGAGAGATTATTGAATCAACTTATTGAAGCCAAAGGAGAGGTTGCCGGCAAGCAATGCATTTTGCTTGAAGGAGCCGACGCTGAATCCAATGACGAGGCTGTTTTGAGGATGGATTTTCAGGATGATTCGAAGCCCATTGGAGTGGGTGTGTCATCGACTTTTCTTGAAGCATCGGATTGTCTGGTTCCACCAGGGGATTTTGGTTCAGAGTATGCAAGTTCAGAGATTGATTCGGAGGATGAAAAGTCAGAGATTGATTCTAATTGTCCAGAGGCGGAGATAAAAGACTTCAGTAGGCAGTTGAAAGAAGAATTGCCAGCAGTTTTGCATCAAGAGGGTGAAATGTCTTTCATTGCGCATAACGGGGATTTTTTCGGAAAAGATGAGACGTTTATAAAAACAGTCGATGACATCTCGAAAATGGAGGCCGGAATGGAATTTGAGAAAACGATATCCGTGAAACCGTTTGCTTCTGGAAAAAGTTCGGGTATTTCGACCGAAGGTTCGTCGCAAAGAGTTGATTCAGCATTCGCTCCAGGGGGAATT
>PKTO01000264.1 GCA_002869095.1 Clostridiales bacterium | reverse complement strand
TCCCATCGCCCTTGCGGACGGCTGTTTCAAGCCCGGGCTCTATCCTGTCCTTTGGTCCGAGCTCTATGCCCTCGGCTTCAAGTACGTCTCCGACCGTTTGGCAAAGCGTGTTTAGAATGTCCATTCGGCCTCCGTCCACGAGCATAATCGCGAAAGCCCTTTCTATTTCAATGGTCATCCCATTTTTAAATTCTTCTCCGCGTCCCGGCGTTGTTTTGTCCGATGGCTTCAGGTTGTATCCCGCCTCTTCCAATGCCTCTGCAACCGTTTTGCCCCTGACGGAAATCTCCTTGTAAAATCCCCCGTCGGATACCGTTGCGGTCTTGCTTAAAAGCGGCAAAAAAAACAGTGCGGCAGCCACCGTCAAGACAAGCGCCGAAAGCATGATCTTCCTTCTTCTCATGAATTGCGCCTCCTCCTTGACATGGAAATCCCCACTCCGTATGTCAGAAAGATTATACAACGGAGCGGGGAATGTGTCAATCAAATGCCGAAAAAGGCCTTTGCATTGCCGCTTGTTACGGCGGCAACCTCTTCGAAAGCGATTTCCTTTATGAGAGATATCCTTTGCGCCACAAAACGGACAAAAGCGGGCTCGTTTCGCTTCCCCCTGTTGGGGACGGGCGAGAGGAAGGGTGAATCGGTCTCTATCATGAGCCTTTCCATGGGAACGGTTTTAACCACTTCGACCAATTTCCTGGCGTTCTTGAATGTCACGGGTCCGGCTATGGATATGCTGGCTCCAAGCCTCACGTACTGCCTTGCCAATTCGGCGCTGCCCGAATAGCAGTGCATCAGAACGCCTGTTTCGAAAGCCTTCTCTTCCCTGAGAATTCTCATGACGTCTTCATTGGCCTCCCTGTCGTGTATTATCACGGGCATTCCGAGGCGCCTGGCCATTCGCAGATGCTCTATGAAGCAGTCTTTCTGCACGGGTCTGGGAGAATAGTCGTAATGGTAGTCCAGTCCTATTTCACCTATGGCCTGTATCTTTTCTTTCTTGGCCAGACCCTCCAGAAGGGACATGGTCATGTCGTCCATTGTGGAGGCGCTGTGGGGGTGGATTCCAACCGCCCCGTAGATTCCTTCATACTCCTTGACGAGCTTAAGCACCTTTGAGGAGCTTTCAAGGTCTACCGAAGGATTCATGACAAGGTTTACTCCGGCATCTCTTGCCCTTTCCACCACTTGGGCCCTGTCATCTTCGAATGAAGCCGAGTCCAGATGCGCGTGGGAATCGAAGAGCATCTATCTCACCAGGCTTCCGTCGGCGACATCGACAGTTACCAGCCCCATTCCTTGAGCGTCGTCGGCGGCAAGAAGCATTCCGTTCGATTCGACCCCTCTGAGCTTTACGGGCTTAAGGTTGGCTATTATAACTATTTTCCTGCCGACAAGCTCCTCGCACTTGAAGTCTTTTGCTATTCCCGAAACGATCTGCCTTGTCTCCGATCCGAGTTTCAATTGCAGAACGAGAAGCTTGTCAGCCTTGGGGTGCTTCTCGGCCTTGACGATCTCGGCCACCCTTAGGTCAAGTTTTTCGAAATCGTCCAGGGTTATTTCAGGCTTATAGGGCTCTATCGGGGATTCTTCCACCTCTTCGGCCGTTCCCGCCGAAAGCTCCTCGAGCTCCTTTTCGACATCTATTCTCGGAAAGAGCGGCGCGGCTTTTTTGACTTTGGTTCCTTCTTCCATCATCCCGAATGTGCCTGCGCTTTCCCAGCTTGTCGATTCTCCCTCCGCTATTCCCAGCTGGTCCCAGATCTTTGCTGCGGTATGGGGCATGAAGGGCTTTATCATAACTGATATTATTCGTATGGATTCGGCCAGGTTGTAAAGCACCGAATTCAATTTGTCCTTTTGTTCCTCGTCCTTTGCAAGAACCCATGGCATTGTTTCGTCTATATACTTGTTTGTTCTCCTTACAACCTTCCAGATCGACTCGAGGGCATTGGAAAAGTCCAACCGGTCCATTCTCTCCTCGACTGCCGGTCCGGTCGACACGGCCATTTCGGACAGTGAATCGTCGAATTCCGTTTTGACTTTGGGAAGCTCCAAAACTCCTCCGTTGTATTTAAGCACCATGGCCACAGTCCTGCTCACAAGGTTGCCCAGGTCGTTAGCCAGGTCCGAATTGAGCCTGTTGAGAAGCACCTCGTTGTTGAAGTTGCCGTCGTGGCCGAAGCTGTACTCCCTTAGGAGGAAATACTTGAGAGCATCTACTCCGTATCGCTCTATCAGAACCACCGGGTCAACCACGTTGCCTTTGGATTTTGACATCTTGCCTCCGTCAAACAGGAGCCATCCGTGCCCGAAAACCATTTTTGGCACGGGCTGTTCAAGCGACATGAGCATTGCGGGCCAGATAATGGTATGGAAACGCACTATTTCCTTGCCCACCAGATGTACGTCGGCAGGCCAGAATTTTTC
>PKTO01000351.1 GCA_002869095.1 Clostridiales bacterium | reverse complement strand
GCGCGGTATGAAAGATAGTCGTAAAGCCCGTCCGATATTGATGTCTTGAAATTGCCGAGCAGGAAGCGGGGACTGGGGTCAAGGTAATACATGCCTTCGGACATGTATACGCTGTATCCCATATCGAGGTAACTTGCCATCAAATCCTTGATTGCGCCGTCTGGAAGGTTTTCAGGCTGCCTAAGGTCTTCGACTGAGTAGCTGTAGAGGGATTCTGTCAATGGGAGCATTTCAGCCTGAAGGGCCGGCAGAAGATTTTCCTGCAGCTCTTTTATGCGCATGACTCCCTTGTCTGCCAAATCTGTGCTTCCGGTCATTGAAATTATGCTTTTCAGAGTTGAAACCGATTTTGAGACGGTAGTGCTCTTGTCGACCGGCAACGAATCGGTTATGCGGTCGCTCAAAGCCTGCTGCAATTCGTCTTCAGAGGCGATGAATGCGCCGTAGCACCATCCGGTCGAGTCTTCCAATCTAACCTTGTACCAGTATTCTTCGTAATCTCCTATTTTTTCTTTGGATTCGGATTTTTCAATCAGGTATACCTCTGAAGGAAAACTAAGAAGGCCTATTCTTTCTGAAGAAGTATCGGGTGATTCCCTGAGGGATATGTTGATTCCGATTATTGTGGCATTTCCCATATATTCGTTTTCAACAGGCTCTGAAGTCTCTTCGCCGTTTTGCGGGGGATCGTCATTTGCGGCCCCGGGCGAGCATCCGACGGAAATGAGGGTTATAATAAAAAGCAGGCAAAGTATTTTCTTCATTGGAAATCTCCTTGTTTGTTTTTGTTTGCTTCCATTATACAACAAAGGCAATGAAAATTCTTATGGTTAAGAGCATATTACAAATTGTAATTTTACTGAAAAATCTGTTATCATTAAGAAAACAAACAAGAACCGAAAACAAAGAACCTAAAATAAAAATGGAGTGATGACATGAAGTACAGGAAGTTTGGAAAAATAGGCGACGAGGTATCCCTTTTGGGGTTTGGAACGATGCGCCTGCCTACACACAATGGGAATCCAAAAGACATCGATCTGGAAAAAACGACAAAGTTGATTCGCTACGCAATCGATCATGGCGTCAACTATGTTGACACTGCATGGCCATACCATGGAGGCATGAGCGAGAAGGCCGTAGGAAAGGCTCTTCCAGGCGGGTACAGGGAAAAGGTCCATCTGGCGACTAGATTGCCATCAAGGCTCGTTAACGGGCCTGATGATTTCGACAAGCTGCTCGACAAACAGCTCGAGAACCTCGGGACCGAAAGAATAGACTACTACCTTATCCATACGCTGAACAGAAAATGGTGGCCCAAGCTTAAGGAAGCAGGTCTTTTCGATTTCATAAAAAGGGCCAAAGAGTCAGGGAAAGTTGGATATGTAGGCTTTTCGTTCCACGACACAATAGATATTTTCAAGGACATAGTAGACGGTTGGGATTGGGATTTCTGCCAAATACAATTGAACTTCATGGATGAAGAATACCAAGCCGGTGTGGAGGGCCTCAAGTACGCTGCAGCAAAAGGTTTGGGAGTCGTTATAATGGAGCCTCTAAAGGGAGGCAAGATTGTCAAGCCGAATCCAAGAGCCGAAAAAATCTGGGCCAAGGCGGATGTTGTAAGAACACCCTCGGAGTGGGCTTTCAGATGGATCGCCGATTTTCCGGAAGTTTCTGTGGTGCTCAGCGGAATGGGCGAACTCGAAGAGGTTGTTGAAAATATACTTACAATGTCGGATGCGGAGCCGGGAAAGCTCAGCCGCAAGGAGCATGAAATAATTGGCGAAGTCAGGGACATGTACAGAAAGTACATCAAAATCCAATGCACCGCTTGCGGATACTGCATGCCTTGCCCATACGGGGTCAGGATTCCCAGAAGTCTCGAGCTTTACAACGACATGTTCATGTTTGACACGCCAAAAGAGGCCAACCGAGTGTATTGGGGTTTCTTCACGGAAGAGAACAGGGCTTCGAATTGCAGAAAATGCGGATTATGTGAAACAAAGTGTCCCCAGGACCTCAAGATAATGGACCTTTTGGAGCTGGTTGACGAAAAGATGAGAGAAATAAAGGAATAGAGCTTGACAGTCGTTTTTAAACTGTTATACTTATTTTTAACTATTATTTAAAAAGGTGATCATTATGAGAGAGCAAAACAGAAATACGCAAAGCACATATTCATATCTATTTTTTAGCTGGGGCTATTATTATGCGCCGGTTATTAGTCGTGGAAATGAATATGGAAATTTGCGGACATAAATGATTCCTTAAGTTGATAATCGAATGGCGATTGGACAGAGGACCTATTTATAGGTCCTCATTTATTTTTTTGAAAGGGGAATAAAAATGATACTGATCTTGAAAAAGGGAATTTCGAATTGCGAAATGGAGAACTTGAAAGAGGAGATAGCGGCAAAGGGTTTCACGCCGCATGTTTCCAAAGGAGACGAGCTGACTATAATAGGATTGGTTGGGGACACCATAGCCTTCCAAGACAGATTCAATCTTTCGGATGAAAGAATCGACCGGATAGTAAGAATACAGGAGCCCTACAAGAAGGTCAACAAAATGTTCAAGAGCTGCGATACGGTTGTGGACGTCGCCGGAAGGAAAATAGGAGACGGCAATTTTGCGGTAATAGCCGGACCCTGCTCCGTTGAGACAAGAGACCAGATGGTTGATACTGCAATGGGAGTAAAAAAGGCCGGGGCCGATTTGCTGAGGGGAGGAGCTTTCAAGCCCAGAACATCTCCATACAGTTTCCAGGGACTTGGAGAGGGCGGAATAGAACTTCTACTGGAGGCAAAGAAGGAAACCGGACTGCCTATAGTAACGGAAATAATGTCGGTCAGGCAACTGGACGAACACGCGAGCGAAATAGACATGATCCAGATAGGCGCAAGGAACATGCAGAATTTCGAACTTCTCAAAGAGGTCGGCTCCCTCGACAAGCCGGTTTTGCTCAAAAGAGGAATGTCGGCGTCGATAAAGGATTTTCTCATGGCGGCGGAGTACATAGCGGCCGGCGGCAACGAAAAGATTGTTTTATGCGAGAGGGGCATCAGGACATTTGAAAACGCGACGAGAAACACACTGGACATAAGCGCGATACCTGTCCTCAAGAGGAAAACCCATTTGCCGGTAATTGTAGACCCGAGCCATTCGGGAGGATACTGGTGGCTTGTTGAACCCTTGGCGCTTGCCTCAATAGCAGCCGGGGCGGACGGACTCATGATAGAGGTGCATAATTCTCCCAAGGAAGCCCTTTGCGACGGGGAACAGTCGCTCAAGCCCGAAAGGTTCGAAAATCTTATGCAAAGCATAAGGAACATGGAGGCCTTTAGAAGGGGAGGCTTTTCCGCATGAAGAACATCACTGTTGTAGGATTGGGGCTTATGGGGAGCTCGCTTGCGGGGGCAATGAAAACGAACGCAGGCTTCAGAGTGACCGGGGTCGACACAAACCCCGAAGCCATAGGAAATGCTCTTTCAAACGGATATATAGACGAGGGCATGGAAGCCTTCGACGCAGCCTGCGATGTCGATATAATATTCCTTTGCCTCTATCCCGATGAGATTCTCGAATTCATAAGAACTCACAGAAACGATATCGGCAAGGATACCATAGTAACCGATATTTCAGGCATACAAGGTCAATTGTGCAGCCGCATAGAAGCCGAGGCGGAAGGACTTTGCCGCATAGGAGGACATCCCCTTTGCGGGGTAGAGGGCAGAGGCCATGAAAAAGCCTCTCCTCAAATGTTTTCCGGAGCCAGCTATATACTCATAGATACGAAGCCTGACAGAAAGAAACAGATGCAAGAATTGAAGAGTGTCTTAAAGCTGGCGGGAATAGGAAGGATAATCGAAATGCCTCCGGGTGAACACGACCGCAGAGTGGCTGTAGTAAGCCACCTTCCCCATCTCATATCGTCGGCATTCCTGACAGCATTCAACGGCAATGATTTTGAAATACATGGAGGAAGTTTCAGGGATTTGGCAAGAATTGCGGATATAAACCCTGATTTGTGGACTCAAATCATAAAAAATAATAAAATGAACGTAACGGAGGTCTTGGATGATTTCATGTCCAGCCTCGTTGGACTCAAGAACATGATAGAAAAGGACGACTACGGATCGGTTTACGACCTTCTGGAGAAAACAAACGAAAAGAAAAGGAGTCTCGCCGAACATGAAAATTATTGATGTTGATTTAAAAGAATCTGAAACGGCGCTTTTTGTAGGGGACGCATCCATGGATTTCAATGGATTCATGAAGGAAAGCCGATACGGCAAGGCACTTTTCATAATCGATGAGAATGTCCTGAGAATCCACGGCGGCCGCATTGAAAAAGAATTCGACGGGTTTTCCAAGGAAAGGGTTGTATCAATACCTTCCGGCGAGTCGAGCAAGTCTTTGAGAACACTTGAAATGGTCTACAACCGCCTCTGTGAAATGGAGGCTGACAGGGACGACTTGCTGGTTGCTGTGGGAGGTGGAGTAGTCGGAGATATAGCCGGTTTTGCCGCAGGGACATTCAAAAGGGGAATGGACTATGTAAACCTTCCGACCACGCTCTTGGCGCAGGTCGACAGTTCGGTCGGCGGTAAGACTGCGGTGAATCTTGAGGCGGGAAAGAATCTTGTTGGTATGTTTCATCATCCCAAGGCTGTTTTCGCGGACAAGTCCTTTCTGGAGACGCTGGGCAAGGAAACGATGCTCGACGGAATGGCTGAAATGGCAAAATACGGATGCATAGGCGACAAGGATTTCTTCATGTATATGAAGAAAATAGTTCCGGGCGAGTTTTTGGAAAGGAATGCCGGATTTTGTGTTGAGAAGGCGCTTACGATTAAAATGAAGTATGTTGCAGAAGACGAGAAGGACAGGGGTCGGCGAATGCTTCTTAACTTCGGGCATACAATCGCCCATGTGCTCGAAACAATGGAGGGATATGAAGCCATAAGCCATGGAATGGCTGTGGCATGCGGAATGCTTCAGATAACCCGCCTGAGCGAAGCGAGGGGCTTTACTGAACCGGGAACCGCCGTAGAAATAGAGGAAACACTTTCCGCTTTGGGATTCGACACCGGTTCATTCAGTAAAATCCAGGCGGGCAAGGAATCTTTGGACATAATGAGGCAGGATAAAAAGACGATTGACGGATGCTTGAACTTGGTTTTGCTTAAAAGAATCGGAGAGGCTTTCATACATAGAGTGCCGATCGAAGGGCTCGAAGCCTTCTTTGCGGAGGAAAGAGGTTGAAAATGGACAAGGTGAAAATATTTCCAGGGAAACTAAAGGGCAAAATACACGTGCCGACATCAAAAAGTCAAACCCACAGGGCGATCCTTTGCGCGGCAATGGCGGAAGGCGTTTCTAAAATCAGGAATGTGGTTCTTTCGGAAGACATATCGGCAACAATCGAAGCCGCAAGGGCTTTCGGCGCGGAAGTTGCGGAAACCGAATCCTGCAAAAATGGCAAATTGTCGGACCTGGTCGTTTCGGGCAAGGGATATCTTGGGAAAACGAGAAAAACCATAGATTGCGCGGAATCGGGATCGACTCTCAGATTTTCAATACCGCTGGCATTGGCGACGGGAGAAGAATTTGAATTTGTCGGGCGGGGCAAATTGCCTGAAAGGCCCATGGACGATTATTATAGGATTTTCAAGGAAAAGGGAATACAGTTTGAGACTGATGGGGGCAAATTGCCTTTGACTGTCAAAGGAAGGCTTGAAGCCGGCAAATACAGCCTCGAGGGAAATGTGAGCTCGCAATTCGTCACAGGGCTTTTGCTTGCGCTTCCCATTGCGGGAGGCCCTTCGGAAATAGCATTGAAAAGCCCGCTTGAGTCGGGGAATTATGTCGACATAACGATTCGAGTTCAGGAAGACTTCGGGGTCAAGGTGGATAGAGACGGCTACAATAGCTTTTCCATCGAAAATCAAAGCTATCGTCCCGCAGATGTCGAGATGGAAGGAGACTATTCGCAGGCTGCCTTTTGGATGGTTGCCGGCCTAATAGGAGAAAAAGTCGAGATGGAGGGCTTAAAGCCCGATTCCCTTCAGGGAGACCGGGCTGCGGTAGAATTGCTCAGGAGAATGGGCGGAAGGCTTCTCGAAACGCAGGGGTCGATGACTGCGGAGCAATCAAGCATGAAGTCCATTGAAATGGATGCCTCGGACTGCCCCGACATAGTGCCTATAATGGCAGTCGCAGCAGCCTTGGCTGAAGGTACAACGACAATAACGAATGCGGAAAGGCTTAGATACAAGGAGTCGGACAGGCTTAAAGCAACAAGGGAGGAGCTCAACAAGCTTGGAGCGATGATCGTCGAGACAGAGGACGGGCTTGTTGTTAAAGGGGTTGAAACCCTGAGGGGCGGAGTCAAGGTTTGGAGCCACAACGACCACAGGATAGCGATGGCTCTGGCCGTTGCATCAACGGTTTGCCAAGAGCCCGTTGTTATAGAAGGAATGGATGCTATCAGAAAGTCCTATCCGGAGTTTGTCAATGACTTTAAGGAATTGGGGGGTGAAATTCATGAGTGCGACATGGGGTAGAAATTTAAAGCTTACAATATTCGGAGAATCTCATGGAACATGTGTGGGAGGAGTAGTGGACGGACTGCCGCCGGGGATGGCTTTTCCGGCCGATTTGATCGAATTCGAATTGCAGAGGAGGAAGCCGGGCGGAAATCTTGCTACAAAAAGGAAGGAAGACGACTCATATGAAATCATAAGCGGCCTTTTCGAAGGCAAGACTACCGGAGCCCCTCTTGCTGTTGTTTTCAGAAACAAGGACACCAGATCAGACGACTATGAAGAAATGAGAAAGAAGCCAAGACCGTCCCATGCAGACTATGTATCCATGGTCAAATACAATGGATTTGGAGACCATAGGGGAGGCGGACGCTTTTCGGGTCGGCTGACGGCATTTTTGGTTTTCGCCGGGGCTTTGGCAAAAGCCGTTCTATCGGAAAGCCGGGGCATAGAAATAGGCAGTCATTTGCTTAAGATGGGTCAAGTCGAGGACCAACCGTTTGAAACGGAAATATCTCCGGGAAAATTGAAAACCCTGCGAGGCATGAAAATGCCTTTCTTGAAAGAAGGCATTGAAGAAAAGGCTGCCGTCCATTTGGAAAAAATAAAAAAATCCCAAGATTCAGTAGGCGCCATTGTAGAGACTGCCGCCGTTGGAGTTCCTGCGGGGATAGGGGAACCTTTCTTTGATTCGGTCGAAAGCGTTTTGTCGAGTCTTCTTTACTCGATTCCGGGAGTGAAGGGAGTCGATTTCGGAAAGGGTTTCGGATTTGCGGACATGAAAGGGTCGGAGGCGAATGACTCCTTTTTCATGAATGGAAAGTCAATCGGTACGCGCACCAACAACAGCGGAGGCATAAACGGAGGAATTACCAACGGAATGCCGATTGTTTTCAAAACGGCATTCAGGCCGACTCCATCCATAGGCAAGGAGCAGGAAACGATAGACATGGATTCCAGACAAACCGCAAGGCTTTCCGTTGTGGGAAGGCACGATCCATGCATAGCTGTCAGGGCGATTCCGGCAGTAGAGGCTGCGCTGGCATTGGCTCTGCTTGACCTCCAAATGGAAGGGGAGGCTTTAAATGGATGAATTGAAAAAACTGAGAGAAAAAATAGACGAGATAGACGGGGAAATTGTAGGGATGCTGAACAGGAGGTTCGCTCTGTCTGTTGAAGTTGGTCAACTCAAGGCGGAAAAGGGTGCTGCCGTGCTTGTTTCCGGCAGGGAGGAAGAAATAAAAAGCCGGCTTGCAAAGGCGAGCCTTCCGGGCTTTGAGAAATCCATTTCAGGCGTTTATGACAGGATATTCGAGGAAAGCAGGCTTCTTCAAGAAATCAAGGAGGAGCCGAATGGGTAGATACGCTCTGATAGGAGAAAAGCTTTCCCATAGTTTGTCTCCGGAAATCCACAGCAGGATTTTTGAAAAAATCGGCATGGACGGTACATATGAGCTTGTGGAAATCGGGAAAGATCGTTTTTGCGATGATGTTAAAAGGCTTGCGGATTCGGGCATTGACGGATTCAACGTCACAATTCCATATAAGAATGCAATAATTCCGCTTTTGAATGAATTGTCTCCGGAAGCCCAAGCGATCGGAGCTGTGAATACGGTCAAGATTGAAGGCGGCAGGATGAAAGGCTTCAACACCGACATATACGGCTTCGGGAAAATGGCGGAGCTCTGCAAACTGGAAATAGACAGCGGAACACGCGCCTTGGTCATAGGGACGGGAGGAGCTGCGAAAACCGCCGCATATTGGCTCAGGCAAAGGACCGGGCGAGTATGGTTTTTAAGCAGGTCGGGGCGGGAAGCCATGAAGAAGCTTCGAACCTTCCAGGTTATTGAAAGCAAGAACGAGTCTGCCATAGGGAAAATGGACCTTATTGTGAATTGCTCGCCGTGCGGAATGTTTCCGGAAACGGATGAAAGCCCAATAGATGCAGGCATCGCTAAAAATGCCTCCATGGCAATGGATCTTGTATACAATCCTATGAGAAGCATATTTCTGCAGGAGATGGAGAAAAAGGGCTGCCGCACGGCGGGCGGGCTTTCAATGCTGGTTGCGCAGGCTTGCAAGGCACAGGAGATATGGAATGGAGTCAGCCTCGGTCAAGTGGAGAAAGGCTTGATTGAATCCTTTTTCCATGAAAACATGAATCCGGTGCTGGTCGGAATGCCAGGGAGCGGCAAGAGCTCGGCAGGCAGGCGCCTCGCAGGGCTCTTGTGCCGCGAATTCATTGATGTCGATGAAATGATAGAAAAAAAATTCGGGCCCATAACTGAAATATTCAAATCGCGGGGAGAGAAAGGCTTCAGGAAAATTGAAAGAGAAACGATAAAGTCGCTTAGAAACAGAAGGAATATTGTGCTGGCCACCGGCGGAGGCTCGATACTTGATCCGGACAACGTGGCGGACCTTAAATTGAACGGAACACTCATATATCTGAACCGGTCGCTCGATTCGATCAGGAGGTCGATGGAAGACGGAGGCAGGCCCCTGCTGAAGGACCAAGGGGATTTGAGGAAGCTGTATGAAGAGAGGGAGGAAATTTACAGGCAATCGGCTGATCTTACGGTTGCGGATGCGGGAAACGAGGCACTGCAGGCTATCGAGATACAGAATATGCTCAAAAAAATATTTTGACAACAAACATGTTCTGTTATACTATGGAAAGGTATAAATAGGACAAAAGGCGATGACAAGGACGGCATGACCGGAGTGTTGGCAGAGATGCAATCGATTGGTGAAAGATTGCAAATGAACGGTTTATGCGGATCACCTTGGAGCCGGGCACCTGAAAAAACTTAGGGTGCTCCGTATGCTTGCGTTAAAGCGGAGAGTGGCAGAAAATATTCTGTAATCTGGGTGGCACCGCGGTTAATTCGTCCCTGAGCTTTGGCTCGGGGGTTTTTTATTTAAAGGCCCTGATTGCGGAGTGAAATTATTAAAGGATGAAAGGATGAAAAAATGAGCGTATTCAAAGAATTGGGCAAGATACCGGTAAAGGAATCGGAAAAGCGCATCGCTGATTATTGGGAGGAAATAAACATCCTCAAAAGGAGCATAGACACGAGGGATGGACAGGAGCCCTTCATATTCTACGAGGGACCTCCAACGGCCAACGGAAAGCCGGGAATCCATCATGTGTTGGCCCGCACACTCAAAGATTCTGTTTGCCGATATAAAACCATGAAAGGCTACCAGGTCAAAAGGAAAGCCGGATGGGACACCCACGGACTTCCGGTGGAAATAGAGGTCGAAAAGCAGCTGGGGCTTTCAGACAAGAACGACATCGAAAAATACGGAATTGCGGAATTCAACGAAAAGTGCAGGGAATCGGTCTTCACTTATGAAAAGCAATGGCGAGAGATGACAAAACGCGTAGCATACGAGGTCGATCTGGAAAATCCCTACATCACACTGGACAACGACTTCATCGAAACAGAATGGTGGATACTGGACCAGATGAACAAGGCCGGCCTCATATACGAGGGACACAAGATACTTCCTTATTGCGTACGTTGCGGAACGGGACTGGCTTCGCACGAAGTGGCTCTTGGCTACGAGGAAATAAAATCCCTTACAGTCACAGTCAAATTCAAAAGGAAAGACGCCGAGGAGTATTTCCTGGTATGGACAACGACACCCTGGACTCTTCCGTCGAACGTTGCCCTCACAGTGCACCCCGAAGAAACATACGTAAAGGTCAAGGCTGAAAGCGGAACGGTATACATCGTCGCAAAGGCTCTTGCCGATACGGTTCTTGAGGAATCATACGAAGTCATCGAAGAAATCAAGGGAAGCAGCCTCGAATATGTTGAATACGAGCAGCTTCTTCCTTTCGTAGAGCCTGACAGGAAGGCGTTCTTCGTCACGTTGGCAGACTATGTAACAACCGAGGACGGAACAGGCATAGTGCACACCGCGCCTGCCTTTGGAGAGGACGACTACAATACAGGGGTCCGTTACGGGCTTCCGGTTCTGCAGCCGGTGGGGGAAGACGGCAAATTCACAGAAACACCATGGAAGGGCCGCTTCGTCATGGATACGGACCTTGATGTCATGAAATGGCTTTCAGAGAACGGAAAGCTTTACAAGAGGGAAAACATGGCCCACAATTATCCGCATTGCTGGCGCTGCAAGACTCCTTTGCTGTACTACGCGAAACCGAGCTGGTACATCAAAATGACCGACCTGAAAGACAAGCTCATAGAAAACAACAATTCGGTCGAATGGTATCCTGACTATGTGGGAGAAAAACGCTTCGGAAACTGGCTTGAGAACCTTAACGACTGGGCCATTTCAAGAAGCCGTTACTGGGGCACTCCCTTCCCGATCTGGAGATGCGAGGAATGCAGCAGCTTCGACAGCATAGGCTCAAGGAAAGAGCTTGTGGAAAGGGCCCACGAGGACATCGACGAGAGCATAGAACTGCACAGGCCTTACGTGGACAATGTGCACATCACATGCCCCAAGTGCGGAGGAAGAATGACAAGGGTTCCAGATGTAATAGACTGCTGGTTCGACAGCGGATCGATGCCTTTCGCTCAGCACCACTATCCGTTTGAAAACAAGGAAAACTTCGACGAGCTCTTCCCTGCAGACTACATCTGCGAAGGAATAGACCAGACCAGGGGATGGTTCTACTCGCTGTTGGCAATTTCCACATTTGTAAAGGGCGTATCGCCATACAAGAGAGTCTTGGTCAACGACCTCATATTGGACAAAGACGGAAAGAAAATGTCCAAGAGCAAAGGCAATACGGTTGATCCTTTCGAAATGTTCGACAAGTACGGAGCGGATGCCCTAAGATGGTACCTTCTGCACGTTTCACCGGCTTGGACTCCTACAAAATTTGACGAGGACGGCCTTCAGGAAATACTGAACAAGTTCTTCAGCACGATAAAGAATGTGTATAACTTCTTTACGCTTTACGCAAACACCGATAAAGTCGATCCTAGGACATTCTTTGTGGATTACGAGTCCAGACCTGAAATAGACAGATGGCTGCTCTCGGTCTACAACACCTTAGTCAGTGAAGTGACAGACGACATGGAGTCCTTCGACATGACAAAGGCGGTAAGGAAGATACAGATTTTCGTAAACGAGGACCTTTCAAACTGGTACATCAGAAGGAACAGAAGAAGGTTCTGGGCTTCTGAACTGACAGAAGACAAAAAAGCGGTTTACAACACGACATATGAGGTTCTCAAGGGACTTTGCCAGTTGGTTGCACCCATAGCGCCATACCTTTCCGAGGAAATCTACCGCGATTTGACCGGGGAAGAGTCTGTCCATATAAGCAGATATCCGGAAAAGGACGAAAAAGTGATAGACAAAGCTCTCGAAGAGAAAATGGAGCATGTACGCAGGCTTGTGGGACTGGGAAGGGCCGCCAGGGAATCGGTGAGAATAAAAGTGAGGCAGCCGATTTCAAAAGTGCTTGTAGACGGAAAATATGCAGATGAAATGACCGATGCGGTTCCGCTTATAAAAGAGGAATTGAACGTGAAAGAAGTCGTTTTCGCAAAAGACCTCTCCGAGTTCATGTCATTCAGCCTGAAGCCCAACTTCAGGAAGGCCGGACCGATACTGGGCAAGAAAATCAAAGCCTTCGGCAAATTCCTTTCGGAACTCGACGCATCCGACATGGCTCCGAGACTTGAAGCCGGGGAAGTTGTGCCGGTTGAATTCGAAGGCGGGAAACTCGACCTTACCGAAGAACTTGTCGTTGTAACCATTTCAGCCAAGGAAGGATTCACGGTTTCGATGGAAAACAACATGTTCGTCATTCTCGACACCAAGCTCTCTGAAGAACTTATAGACGAGGGATTTGCGAGGGAAATGATTTCAAAGGTTCAGCAGATGAGGAAGCAGAACGACTACGACATGATGGACAGGATCAAGATACAATACGACGGCGACGATGAAATCGCCAAAGCCGTAGATGCGTTTGAGGAATATATAAAGAAGGAAACCCTTGCAGTATCAATAGAGAGGGTTGAGAATGACTCGATTGAGAAAAAGAACCTGAACGACCACGAAACAGGAATACTGCTTGAACGCATAAGCTGATCAGGGCAACAGTTTCGTGTTATAAAAACGATTCCGGGAGTGATTGAGATGTACGATAGAGACAGGGCAATAGAAATACTGACCAAGCACCTTGAAACGGAGTACCTTGTAAGGCATTCATACGCGGTTGAAGCGGTGATGAGAAGCCTTGGCAAGAAATTCGATCCTGAAAGGGAAAAGCTGTGGGCAATCACAGGACTCCTTCACGACCTTGACGCCGACCTTGTAGACTACAGGGCGCACCCCGAGCTTCACGGGCCAAGGGCAATAGAAATACTCAGGGAAGAGGGCTTCGGAGACGAGGTCATGTACCATGCGATAATGGCACACAACAAGTGCACAAAGACACCCATAAAGTCTCCGCTTGACAGGGCCATATACGCGGCAGATCCCATAACAGGTTTCATCAATGCAATAACGCTGGTTTATCCGGATAAAAAAATCGAAAAAGTCAAAGTGAAGTCGATAACGAAACGCATGCACGAAACGCGTTTCGCGGCTGGAGCCGACCGGGAGGCCATGTGGTCCATAGAAGAACTGGGAATGGATTTCCGGGACTTTGCCGAACTTTCGCTGAATGCGATGAAAGAGATTTCAGGAGAGCTGGGACTTTAGAAAATGTTTTTACAAACGAATCCCCGATCGCCGCAAAAGCGGCATCGGGGATTTTTCATTTGACCATGCGGTTTTTGCCCATGGACTTAGCCTTATAAAGCTTCTTGTCGGCATCGCCTATCAGCTTGTTGCTGTGTTTGCCTTCATATTCCGAAACGCCTCCGCTCAATGTGACTGTCAAGCCTTCCACATCCCATGTGCCGGATGCCACGGTTTTTCTTATTTTTTCGGCAACTCGCCATGCGTTGTCAAGATTTGTGTTGGGAAGAAGGATAAGGAATTCCTCGCCCCCGTACCTGCCTATAATATCCGTCTCCCGAAGGGTCTTGTTGAAAATGGATGAAACGCCCACAAGAATCTCGTCGCCGAACTGGTGGCCGTACGTGTCGTTTATGGATTTGAAATCGTCTATGTCCAGCATTATTACTGAAAGAGGCGTATGGTAGCGGTCCGCTTCATGCATCCGGGACTGCATGTTTTCCATTATGGCATTGTGGTTTAGCAGGCCTGTAAGGCTGTCTGTTCTTGCGAGCTGCTTCATTCTCTTTGAATATTTTTCGAGTTCGGTTTTCTGCATGCGTATTTTTGAAATCATCTGGTTTGCCGTGGAAGCCAATTGGTGCAGTTCGCGGTATTTGAATCTTGAGACATCGAGTTCCCTGTATTTGCCTGGGGCGCTGGAGAGAAAGTCGTTCATCATCTCGAATTCCTTGTCCAGGTTCCTGTTGTAGTATGCGAAAAGGTATATCGCAACTAAAAATGTCGCAAATGAAAGAAGTATGCTAAACATAAAATTTCGCACAAGCAGAGCTTTCAATTCTTCAATCTTCTGGAGGTTTTGAGAATATAGAAAATCGAGGTTTATACCGGACCCCACGTACCAGTCCCACTCTGGGATGTAAAGCACGTAACTTGTCTTGGAATAGGAATATCCCAATGCGTTTTCAGGCAGGACATAGTCGACGAATCCTTCCGAATCGGCGGGGAGGCTTTTAATTATGTCCCATACATGCGTGTCTCCGGATTTCCCCAAATCGTAGAAATTCTCAATCTCGTAGGGAGCCATCAAAACATTTCCGCCGCTGTCCCCAATGAACACATATTGTTCCGAATCAATATATATTTTTTCGAGGGTATCGAGAATTTTCATTTTCAATTTGTCTTCTGAAACATAAAGATATTCTCCTGTGCCGATAAACCAGTCATATGGTTCGAAGTACATTACGTAGCCGATTTTTTTATGCATTTCCTCCGTTTCGCCCGGCTTGTACCAATGCCATTCCAGGTAGCCTTCGCCTTCAGGCGAGGATGCTATTCTTATGGCGGTTTGCACAGGATATGATCCCTCTTTGTCTTTCAGATTCAAAATGTCAGAGCCATCCTGCCCGGGCATTGAAGGAAGCATGACGATTTTGCCGTCCATTTGGCCAATGAAGTTGTATCCAGGTTCGTCATCGTATCTAAGCGATTCGACAACATGTTTTATCAATTCTTTAAGCTCGGCCTCTCCAATTTCATTTTTGTTTTCTTCATATATTGAAAGCGCCATTTCATGTGCTTCCGACACGATGGATTTTGCTTTTTCTCTCAGGGATTCCTCAGATAAAGCAGATTCATTGTCTATATATGACTTTATGCTTTGTATTTTTGACCGGCTTGCATCGAGCTCCCTTGCAAGATAAGATTTTTCATTGGATTCGAGGTCGGCCTCGTAAGCCCTTACCTGACCGAAATAAGTCATAACGCCGTTTGAAAGGCTCAGGAAAAGAATTACTATTATCGAGAACAGGAGGCTTTGCCGAGTCAGGCTTATCTTGTTTCCCTTTTTTTCATCCATGTCAGGCAAACCTCCCTTGCAGATTGTTTTTTAGGCATTCATAAAACTTAAGGCG
>PKTO01000244.1 GCA_002869095.1 Clostridiales bacterium | reverse complement strand
GAAGCCTTCCCGGAGGACGAGCGCAGGAGCCTCTCCCAGCAAATGGACCTGCTTGAAAATCCACTTTACAATTTCATTTGCATTCATGACGACGGCGAATTGGCGGGTTTTATCGCTTGGTGGGAGCTGAGCGGATTTGTATTCATAGACCATTTTGCAATAGACGGGAGTCAAAGAGGGAAGGGGCTCGGTGGAAAATTCCTCAGGGGTTTCCTGTCGGAAAAAGGCCCCCATGCAGTGCTTGAAGTTGAAAAGCCATCTTCGCCAGAGGCAAAAAAAAGAATCGCATTCTACCAGAGGCTGGGTTTCCACCTCAATGAATACGATTACTTGCAGCCGCCTTTTTCTAACGGCAAAAATCCGGTCCCCTTGTTGTTGATGTCTCATCCTTCAGGGCTCGACCCGGACGATTTTGAAAAGATAAAGTCGGAGCTCTACAGCATAGTCTATTCCGTTTGACTTTCCGCCATCTCCAAAACCTCTTTCAGTAAGGCATGATTGACATCCGCTTTTTCTTTCATCTTCGAATTGTTCTCGACGAGCGTCGCTTTCATTTCTCCGTAATTGTCCATCAGCTCGCTGAAAGCTTCCCAAAGCCTTTCGGAGTCAATTGCTTCGACTCCTCCGACACCCAATTGGTTTGCCGAATTGACGTATGATTCAATTTTGGGGTCATACTCTATGCCCACGAAAGGTATGTCCTTAAGCCCAGCCCATATCAAGGCGTGAAGCCGCATCCCCACCATTGCGCAATAATCCGCGGAACCGCTCAGGAATCCTTCTACCGTGTTGGGTATCAGGGGAATTTCAATTCCTGACCACTCTTCAATCTTCTCTTTAAGCTTTTCATCCTTTCCCTTTTGCATCGACAGGAATTCTACTTGGTACCCGTTTTCGACGAGTCTTTTTGTGAATTTGGACATTTCACCGATTATGCGGCTGTCGTTTTTCCACGGCCTCACATTTATTGCAACTCTTCTGCTTCTGCCGCCGCCCGAAGATTCATATCCGTAATATGAGAGGTCCGAAGCCAATTCGACTTTGGCACCCACTCCGAGATTTTTCAGGTTTTCCACCGTTTCCCCGTCCCTTGCCACAAATGCGTCTATGCCGCTCAGAACCCTTCTTGTTATATTCCTGTACAATCCACCCTTGACCGGCCCGAAGCCGTTGCCCAACAGGACTACTTTCTTTTTAAGCAATGTGGAAATCCTTATCAGCGCGAGATAATACACAAGGGATCTGTTGCTTGTGACGTTTTGGATTATTGATCCCCCTCCTCCGACAACTATGTCGGAATCTAAAACAGCCTTAACTATGGAAGAGTACTTGTTTCTTCCAACCGTTCCTATTCCGTGGGTCTCCTGTGTTTTAAGGGCGCAATAGGACAGAGACCTTATCTCCATGTCCGGCCTTATTTCACGCATGATTCTTATTGTCTGGCTCAGGAGAACCTCGTCGCCTATGTTGTCCGAGCCGTAGTATCCAATTATCAGTGCCTTCATAAAATTCCCACCTTGTATTCGTTCTTTAAAATCCTACCTGCCAAGCCTCTTTTCTTTGGAGGCGAAGGCCGTCAAAGAAAGCGCAAGCCAAAATTGGAAGCAAACCCTGTAGTCGAACAGCGTATAGTCTATGAGTCCGTGCAAAAGTATTGCAAATATGATTGTCAGGGAAGTCAATTCCTTGAAGCTTCCCCTGATGCCGGTCTTCGTTATTGCTCTCACGTTATAAAAAACCGAACTTGCCGCCATGTACATGAACAGGACAAATCCCACGATTCCCGACTCGAGCCACACCTGCAAGTACAGATTGTGGGAATGGGTGGCATTGTAACCCGGCATTTTGTAGTGGGCATAGTATTGGTGAAAAGACTGGTATCCGTATCCCAAGCCGGTCAATCCGTAGTCCTTGACCATTTCGAAAGCGTTTTTCCATATTTCAACCCTGTAGTAGAAGGATGAATCCTGAAACCCGCTCAATATGCTTGCAAGCCTTTGTCTTACCACCGGAGGTGAAAATGCCGCTCCGGCAATCCCCAGAGGGACGAATGCCGCTATGAATTTCCAATTGTATGCGAAAAGGAATATACCCAGCCCTGCGGCGTATGTTATCCATGCCCCTCTCGAATATGTGAGAACGATCTGATGCGTTATGGCTATGCACAGGAGGGCGAGCAGAAATTTGCCTATTTTTGTCTTGTTGCTTGCAATGAGCGCAAGTCCTATGAAAAATGTGTTTACAAGGTATTCCCCGTATATGTTTGGATTTGTAAAAAACGAATATATTCTCGTCTCCAGATCGGGGTTTATCGACCTGTCTATCCACAGGTCCTGATTGCCGGCGGAAGCCCCCGACTGGTAATATCCGTACAGAACCGGGATTGCGGATGAAAAAAATATGAACATGAGCAAAACCCGGATTTCGCCCTTGTCGAATTCGTTTGAAATAACAAAGTACGCCCCTATCAATGAAGACAGCATTACAAGCTGCTTGAAGCAGGAAACCGGGTCATAGGAGAAGAGGCTGCCCACAACGTTTACAAAAAAGAAGGCTATTGCGGAAATGTCGAGTGTTGAAATTGAAACGGGCTTTCCTCCAAATATTTTTTTGCCTGCCCATGTCAGGAAAGCAAGCAAAAACACAAGGCTTGAGACCTTGGCGTTTGCAATCGGAAAAATTAGCGCGCCGGCATAAACAAACGCCTTTTCCATTTTGATTTTCTCAATCATTGTATGTTTCCTCTATTCCTATAATAGTGCCGTAGCAGGCATAGTCCTTGCTGTAGAGCGCAATCTTCTTTCCGATGGCCAATTTCTTGGCAGCCACTACGTATGAGTCGTTCAATTCGGTCGCTCTCGCTTCTATGGTCAAATACAAATCGCTCTTTGCCGGGAAAGACACTATGGCAGGCTCCTCGCTGTCCATTATGGTTTCGCGATGGCTTGCAAGGACATGGTCCTTGATTTTGCCGAATTCCAATCCGTTTTCGTGGTCCACGACAATTTCTCCCGGAAAAATGTAGTCCGAAGCATTGTTTTCAACTTCCTCAACCAAAAAAGTGATTTCCAGATCCACGAAGGCTATCTCCTTGCCCGCTTCGTCGCTTTTGGACTTCTGAATGTATACGAAAGACGAGTATAAAATGCCCAGCACAAGGATTGCCATAATTGCTTTTTTCCAATTTTTCATCTAAGCCACTTCCTTTGGCGCATGTTTTATCAAGCTGATTCCCATGGCGAAATATATATAGTAATAAAATGTCAGAACCGGAATTCCGTAAAGATTGTCGACAAAATTGTGAAGCAAAAATGCGATCAAGGCTATCGATATTCCCATTTGGATCCTGTTGTCGCTTTCGCCCGCAAATTTATATATGAAATAACCGGCAAACAGCAGAAATGCCACTAATCCGAACAAACCGTTTTCAACCAGTGTCTTCAGATAAAAGTTGTCGGTGTAAAAATCAGTTATTCCATACTTGATGGCAATCGATCCGCCGAATTGTCCATAGCCCTTGCCGAAAGCCGGATTCTTGATGAATTCGCCCAAGGCATAGGCCCACTTGGACAAACGCCCGTCTTTAAGCATGTTGCTTATGGTGTCCGGGCTTACCAGATTGTAGAATCTGTATGCCCCCTTGTCGACCAGGAGCAATAGACCCGTCCCCGCAAAGGACAGATACAAAAGCAGCCTCCTGTTTTTCACAAGAAGAATAATCACTGCGGCTCCTGCAAGCGCCAGCACCGCTCCCCGTGAGTATGTGAAGTACAGTGCGGCAAGTGCGGTAAGCTCGCAGAAAACATAAACCGCCTTTTTCCCCTTGTCCTTTTCGGCCCAAATCAGGCCGGCCAAAAACCCTATATGCATTATGAGAATCGAGCCCAGGCTGTTGGGGCTTCCCAATACGGAAAATGCCCTGAGCGAAATGACATCGGTTGTGTCAACCCAGTTGCCCTGCATGGGAACCTTGAATACAATCTGCGCTATCGCGTGCAGCGATATGAATGTTCCTGTAATGATCAATATGTCGATCGCCTTTTTTCTCGACTCCTCTTTGCTGAATATGCGGATAAAATAAATCCCCCACAAAATCGGCTGATAAATCAGCCTGTATCCGTCCAGCGTGCTTCTTCCAAAATATCCGGAAGCTGCAATGCCTGCAATTCCCGATAGAAAAAACAATGCCGTCGGAACCTTCCACCATTTCGGAAGATGGCGGGAATCAAAGTCAAATGCGATCAAAGAAATAAAGAATATCAGGGCCAGCTCGTCCCATAGCTGCACAAGCAGAGCATTCCCTCCCGAAAACCTGAACAGGTAGTCGAAGAATATATAGAACAGAGGCAAAAGCGTTATGCTGTCGTAATATGGCATTTGCTTTATTCCGCCAAAAGGCGACCTTGCAAATGCCTTGGAAATCATTTTTGCCCAATTGCATTCCATTTTATAAATGATTTTTCCGGTCTTGCTTTCGAATGAATCCGGCAATGTCTACTCACCTGTCTTTTCAATCTCCAAAATGGTGATTGGTATTTTCAGCCTTTCGGTTTCAAGCATAAACTCTTTTCCGACTTTAAGAACCTGATTTCCTATGAATGTTTCTCCGGATTTTTTAATGCCGCTTCCCGAAATTGCGAAGGTTGTGCCGCCATCGGCATTCTCAACGGAAACAATCGAAGCGGAAAGCCAATCCTTGTCGTGAGACAACCGGCTTCCCTCGAAGGATTCGTCCACATCTATTTCCTTTCCGCCATAGAGGCCTACGAAGCTGACCTCGACCGTCTCCTTTGGCGAAAGGTTTATCTTTGACACCTCGACAACCTCTTTAACAACAGCTCCCGCCATGATGAGAAGCAGGACCAGCGTGACAATGTCAATCAAAGCCCATTTACCCTTCATTTTCAACACCCGCCTCGATCAATGCGATATATCCTTCGAAGTAAAACTCTTGACCCTCAAGCACGAAGGCGTTTCCCATTTTTACGCTTTGCGATCCGAATTTCATATAGGGGCCGCTTTTTGTGACGGGAATGCTGGCAATGATCCTGTAGGAATCTCCCGCTTTTTCTACCGAAACAATCCTTCCTTCGCTTTCTATGCCGCTTTTGAAAACGGGCTGCCCCTCAATGGCCGCTTTCCCGATTTCAACCGGACCTTCATATACGACCGACACAGAAACCGTTTCCGCCTTGCCGCTTAAATCCAAATCCCTTCCCTCGTAAATATTGTAAAGAACGGCAGAACCGAAAACAACAACAATCAGCAAGAGAATTATTCCCATCTTATTTTTTATCATTCCGGCTTTTCTCCTCTTCGAAAATAAGTTGCATTTGCCTGTAAAAAAAACTTTCACTCAAATATTTCACAGCCAAGCTTGTTTCGGTAAAATTTTGAACCTGCACAATCGGTTTTGAGAAAAAATCCAATTCGTAAAATTTCCAGCTCAAAAGCCTTCCCGCAACGCTTTGCCTGAAAAACTCTGCAATTTTTTTCATTTTACGGCAGAAGACGCTCGACCCGCTTATGTCATTCATCCAAATCACTGTCCCTTGAATAGATTTTTCCTTCCACGAACAGATACTTGTTGTAGACGAGAACCTTTCTTCCTACGGCCGCAATCATGTCGCCGACCATCAAGCTTTTGTCGGTTTCAATGAAATCAGCCTTTATTGTGATGAAAAGGTCGTACTTGTCCAAAGAATCGATGGCGACAGCCTCGTTGTTTTTGTCCACGACATACTCCGTGTGGGGATGGTGGCTTACGCCGGATATGACTCCTATGTTCGAACCGGTTTCATAGTCGAACACAGCATCGCCCACGTTGGCCTCGTCAACGGTGTACTTCGACACCTCTTCGACCTTGACCGTATATTCCATTGACCTTTGAATCCCGCCGTCCCCGGCCTCTTTCCCCGGAAACATTCTTCCGGCAAACAAAATCACCGCAAGCGCAACCATTGCAAGAACCAACAGATCAATTATGTTTATGGTTCCAAAAAGCCTTCCCTTTTCGTCAATAACCCTCATTTACCTTTCCTCCAAAATTTTATGGTATATCTCTATGTGGTTCTCTACGAATTGCTTCATCGAAAAATTCTCTTTGACCGTCTCGAAAATAGCCTTGCCCATTTTTTCCCTCAAAGACTCGTCCCCGAGCATTATGACTCTTCGGGCGAATTCACCTGCTTCAAAGCTTTCGACTATGTATCCGGTCCTTCCGTTTTCCACCACAAGCTCGACTCCGCCGACATTGCTTGTCACTATCGGCTTTTTCATTCTCGCGCCTTCAAGCATGGCGTAGGGGAAGGATTCGCTGAGCGATGTGAGCAGGTTTATGTCTATGGCATTGTAGAACTCGTATGGCTTTTCCACAAACCCCAAAAAATGAACCTTGTCCGATATGCCGTATGCCTCGGCAAGCTTTTCCAGTTGGCCTTTCAGCACTCCGTCTCCTGCAAGAAGGAATCTGTAGTTCTTGTGCGTTTTCAGGACCTCACTGGCAACTTCGACAAACAGCTTGTGGTTCTTGACCGTGTCGAGCCTGCCCATTATTCCGGCATATATGAGTTCTTCCCCTTTTTCGATTCCGTAATCGTCAAGGAATTCTTCCTTGTCCCTTGCGATATCCGTTTTCTCCTCGAAATCCAATCCGTTGTATACAGAAAAAACATTCTCATCCTTTCCGACCTTCCTGCTTAAAAGCATTTCCTTGAAGCTATTTGAAACGCCTATATAGTAATCCATCTTCTTCAATGAGTTGGCATTTATTTTTCTGAAAACACAGGACGCGGCCTTTCCGCCTCTGTAGTCGTCGAGCAAATAATCGCTGTGTACGGTCGTGACAATAGGAATATCCGGAAATTTCCTTTTTACGAATGTGGAGATGAAATTCGCCCTGGCTCCATGGACATGGATCAGGTTGATTTTGTTTTCCACAATAAGATCCCCTATGCTTCCTGTCACGCTGAAGTCGAATCTCGACTTCTGGTTGAGGACCGTAAGGGGCAGCTTCAGTTTTTTTGCGTCTTCCGTAAAATCCGATTCCATGAGTGTTACAAGAAGAACAAAAACCTTGCCGGAAAGTCCGTTTATTAAATTCATCACATGGGTTCTCGCACCGCCTGTGTCTCCACCGCTTATTAAATGCAATACGCGAATTTCACTCACAGAATATCTCCCCTTAAAAATACTTCATCATTTCGATCGCCTTGTTTTACCATGAAATCGATTCCAGGTCCACTCCGCATTCTCCGGCTTCTTTCTTTGCAACTTCTATGTTGGCCAAAAACTGCTCATGGCTGTCTGAGACAAGAATCGTGTCGCGCAGCTTTTCCACCTGCTTGAACCTGGTTGACACGACAGGGTATCCAAAATAAAGATATTGGTAAACCTTGTTCGAATTTACCGTTTTAAGCCTTGGATACTCGCTTTCAGGCAGAAACGGTATTATCCCAATGTCGAAGGATGCGTAATAGTCCTGTATTTCATTCTTGTCTACCGGCCCGAGATACAAAACGTTTTCAAGGCTTGAAAGCCTGTCCATTTCATCTTTGGAATCGGTCGGCCCGACAAGCACGATCAAGTCGCCTTTGTTGGCCTTTGCAACCTTCAGGACGAGTTCATAGTCGATCCATGAATACAGCCCTCCTATGAAGCCTATCACCTTTCCTTCTGTCTCGAATTCGATTTTTTCAGCAGTTTCAAAACTGTCCAGATCGACCCCGTTTTCAATCAAAATTCCTTTGCCTCCTGTTTTTCCCAACAGCGGCAGGGCCGTAGCGAAAACCTTGACCGAAATTTCCACCGCATGCTTTTCATATTCCGAAAGCAGCCTCTTCCATTTGGCGTTCCCGGCAAAAGCGATATAGTCGTCGCTTATGTCATAGAAAATGCCGTTTTTAAAATTCTCCACTCTCCCTGCGGAAAAAGACCAGTGCGGAGTGGACAGGACAGCCGAGGCTTTTAAAATGTTCTCGTTTTCAAGAAAAGCCTTGAGGGCGCTGTTTATGAAACGGTCGTTGGCTCTGAAAACCCATTTCGACACTCCCTTGAAATACGGGAGTCCGTATATTTTCAGGACGGACACTTGGCCCCTGTCCAATTCATATCTACCAAGCTTTAAGGGATTAAAGGAATTGACCTTTTCGACATGGTACACGTTCATGCCGTTTTTTGCAAAATATTTGGACAGCATATGGCTTCGATGCAAAAGCTTCGAAGCCCACGGAAGCATTGAAAAAACAAAAATATCATTCATCTTCAAACCTCTTCTTTATGACTCTGGCCGGATTGCCTCCCGCTATTGAATACGGGGGGACATCCTTTGTCACCACGCTGCCGGCCGCTATTATGCATCCTTTTCCCAGCTCCACACCCGGCAGAATTATGGCTCTTGCGCCAATCCAGACATCGTCTCCAACAACGACCGGCTCCATTTCCGAATCGCCCTGCTCGATCATGGGAATATCGTCCCTTCCGTAATTGTGGTTTGACGTATATATCATGACTTCAGGACCCATCATCACATGGCTTCCAATCGTGACTTTGCCTGAAAGTTTTGCATCCACTCCAATGCCGGAAAAGTCTCCAATTGATATTCCCTTCCCGCTCCCAAAATATGCGCCCTTCTCGATGTTTATGTTCTTTCCCGCTTTCACAAAAAGTTTCGACGCCAAAAAGCCCCTCAGTTTTTTCGCCCCAAAACTAAAAGGCCTCTCGGAACGCGGCATATTGAATGCTATTGAATAATAGAGTCCAAGGTATAGTCTTTTCATATTATGAATTCCCCTTCCTCTTTTGTCTCAAGTATTTTATTTCCGACTTTATATATCCTGTTTCCGGCAAACCCATGTACTCACTCATTATATAGTATAATACAATTCCCAATAATATGCTCATGATAAGTCTCAAATACAGTGCTATTGGAGCCTGGTTGAAGACCGTTACGCCAACCATCATGACTGCGCCGACAATCGCAACCTTGAAAAGCTGCATGAGAATCTCCTTCTTTTCAAGCTTCCCGAGGCGCTTTTGTATCAAGTGCAGCATCAGCAGCCCATTGAGCGTCACCGCTATGGACGTTGCAAGCGCAAGCCCTTTTATGCCCATTATCCCTACAAGTGCCAAGTCGAGGACTATGTTCAAGGCAACGCTGGCCAAGCTGGTGTAAAAAGGCGTTTTGGTGTCCTTGAGCGCATAGAATACCTTGTTGGCCAACTCCTGAATCGAGAAGCCCACCATTCCGGCGGCGTAAAAACACAAGGCGCCCGAAGTGAAATTTACGCTGGCCATATCGAATGTGCCCCTCTGATAGAGAACCTGCACGAGTTCCTTGTTGATTGCGAGTATTCCAAATATTATGGGCATGAATATGAATATCATGACCTGCACGGCCTTTGATATTCTTTTTTTCAATTCGGGAATGTTGTTTTCGGCGGCAAGTGTCGAAAATTGAGGAAACAGAACCGTGCTTATCGCGAAAATCATCGTTGTGGAAACCGCAGTATATGCTATGTTTGCAAAATTAAGCGAAGCCAGCTGGCCGTCGGCCAGTGTAGACGCTATGCTCGAATCGACCAGAACGTTGATGTTGTAGACTGCCGATGAAAAGAGTATTGGGACCATCAATGCGAAAACAGACCTCATCTCGCTTCCAAAGCTCAATGCGGGCTTGTAGCTGAACGACTCTTTTTTTGAAAACACATACAGAATCAAAAGTTGTCCCGCCCATCCCATGAGCGTTGCATAGGCAAGACCCGAAACGCCAAAATATGAATTGAAAAATATCAGATAGGAAACAAGCACCAGATTGTAGGGAATGCTGACTATGGAAGTTACAGCGAATTTTCCCTTTGACTGCAGAAATGAAATCAGAGAATAAACCAGAGGAACGAGCACCATTACAGGAAAAAATATCCTTACTGTTGAAACGGTCAGTGCCAGTTTGTCCCCTTCGAAGCCTATAGCAATCATTTTCGTGTACCATGGGGCAAAAAACATGCCTGCCGCTGAAATCAGAGTCCCTGCCGCAAGCAGAACCGTCATGAGATTTCCTGTAAAGCCGAAAAGTCTTTCCTTGTTCCCTTCCTTCATGTACTTTACAACGAAGGGTATTGCCGTAGCGGTTATTGCGCTTCCAATCGAAAGGAAGATGGTTATTGTCATTCTGTATGCGGCGAAATATGCATCGCTTTCAACGGAAGTCCCGTAGCGGTATCCTATAAGAATGTCTCTTGCAAGCCCGAACAATTTTGAAAACACCGTCAGATAAACAACCATCAAAACCGTATTTACTGTTTTGTTTTTTTCCATTTCTTCCCCACCCGATCCGGCATTCGAATCCGTTCCCTTTGAATGTGTCTTAAAGCCCTATCTCTTTTTTCTGCCGCCCCTGCCCTTTTCTCTGCCGGCCTTGTTTTGCCTGTCCTGTCTCCTGCTTCTTCCGATGCCCTTTCCGGATACTTTTGTTTCCTTTTCCAGTCCTCTTCCCGAGCTTGTCTCATTCGGGCCGTGGACATGTTCTTCCCTTGGAATCTTCATCTCTATGGCCTTTTCAATATCCTTAAGCCTATCCTCGTCCCTGGGACTTGCAAAAGTCACGGCCGCTCCGTCTTGACCCATGCGGCCTGTACGTCCGATTCTATGGATGTAGGTTTCGGGACTCTCAGGGATGTCGAAATTGTATATGTGGGTTATTCCCCTTATGTCGAGCCCTCTGGCTGCAAGATCCGTAGCTATGAGGTACTGGAATTTCAAATTCCTGAATTCCTTCATCACCCTGGCTCTTGCATTTTGAGCAATGCCTCCGTGCAGCTTTCTGCAGTCGTAACCGCGAATTGCCATCTCCTCCTCAAGCTTGTCGGCGCGGCGCTTTGTCCTGCAGAATATTATGGCCATGAATGGTTTCGTCTTGTCGAGCTCCCCAAACAAGGCTTCCTGTTTCCACCTGTCTGATGAATGCACAACCTTTTGCCTTATGCCTTCAAGGGTGACACTTTCTTTCTCGACGAAAAGCTCCAACGGCGAATTCATGTGCCTGTATGCAAGCTTCCTGACTTTGGAATCGAGTGTTGCAGAAAAGCAAAGCAGCTGCTTGTCCTTGTTTGTCGCCTTTAGGATCATTTCTATTTCGTCCCTGAATCCTATGTAGATCATCTGGTCGGCCTCGTCCAACACCAGGAATTTCAGATGAGCGAGATCTATGCTGCCCCGCCTCATATGGTCAATGAGCCTTCCGGGCGTAGCTACGACAAGATCGACTTTCCCCGAAAGCTTTCTGAGCTGCTTTCCTATGTCCCTGCCCCCAAAAATTGACATTATGCTTTTGTCTCCACCCTCCGCCAGAATTTTCGCTTCGGATGCAATCTGCATCGCCAATTCCCGAGTCGGAGTCAGGACAAGTCCCTGCACGTGCCCATGTTTGCTTTCGAAGGAATCAAACATGGGAAGAAGAAACGCCAATGTCTTTCCTGTGCCGGTCTGAGCTTCCGCCATAAGGTCTTTTCCCGCGAGTATTTTTGGAATCGCCATCTTCTGTACCGGAGTAGGCGAAAGAATCCCCTGCCTTTCCAGTTTGGAAGCCAATTCTCCGCTTATGCCCAGTTCCGTGAATTTGTCCAAATACAGATCCTCCTTGTGCCTTGCAATGGGCAGGTATATAATTAATTGCGAGTGCTTTATCGTGTTTATTTTGTTCATTATAACATACATTCTTTGTGGAGGTTTTTCCATGTTCCAGACCGGAGCTTTTTTGTCTTATGTGATAGTAGTGTCCTTCACCCCGGGGCCAAACAACATTTTGTCGATGGTAAATGCCAGCCGCGACGGGTTCAGGAAAACCCTTCGTTTCTTGTTGGGAATATTTACGGGCTTTTTTACGCTTCTGCTCCTGAGCAGCTATTTCAATCTCGTTCTTTTCAGCATAATGCCTAAAATTAAGGTTTTCATGAGCATAGTGGGAGCCGCATACATGACTTACTTGGCTGTAAAGATAATGAAAAGCGGTAAAAGCCCAAAAAAAAATGATGCCGGCGACAACAGGGGCAAGGATGCAAAAGGAGTCAACTCTTTTCACACCGGCCTTGCCATGCAATTTGTAAACCCAAAGGGGGTTCTGTACTGCATAACGGTCATAGCCAACTTCATAATTCCATACTACAAATCAGGAGTCGTGCTCTTCCTCTTTTCACTTTTTCTTGCACTTGTAGGGTTCTCCTCTGTATGCAGCTGGGCGCTGTTCGGCTCTCTGTTCAACCGCTTCATAGAAAAACATCAGAAGCCTTTCAACATTGCAATGGGCCTGCTTCTTCTTTACAGCGCATATTCCATATCCGGCATTTCGCAATTGATGAATTAGAAAGCATCAAAAACCTCCTTTAATCCCATTTTTGTCAAGGCTTAACCATGGAAAAAAACGCGTATCCGTACTCTCCTGCGTGTGCGTCATAAAAAACCGCTTCTTTCTCCATCATCTCAACGGCTTCCATCGCGGCCTGATTTCCGGCATTCTCCGCCTTGAAGCTCTTTATTTTATCCATCAGCGGATTGTAGAAATTCTCGTCCCAATCGGACCTTTTCACCACAAAGGAGTTTTGGTAAATGTATCCCGCCTCCTCAATCTGCTTTATCTTGTTCACGATTGTATCAATCTGGTCATATTCCCTCTTCCAGAAATCAACACTTTCGCGTGACGGCTCATCTGCAAGCCATACAACCTCGCTGCAAATGATATATCCTCCGCTCTTGATATATTTTTTCCATTGGCTCAGCCCCTCCTTGAAACCCATGGCGTATATCGAACCCTGAGCCCAAATAAGATCGAACGACTCTTCTTCGAAGTTCATTTCCGCCATCGACATGCAAACTCCCGCCACCCTTTCAGAAAGCCCGTACTTTTCGGCTCTATGGCATATATTGTCCGCATATTCGGGGTTGATGTCGATTGCCCTTATCCTGGCTCTTGGAAACCTCCTCGCCAAAAGGAAGGTGTCCGCCCCTTTTCCGCATCCTACATCCAGTATTTCAACAGGTTCTTCTTCACTCTTGAACAAAGCCATGGCTTTCATGCTTGTCTCATCGCTTCCCGGAGAAAGCCTGTCCATGCCCTCAAACACCTTGTAGAGATAGTTTTCCATTTCGTCCCTCCAAAACCGCTTTTTCATCTAGAATCCAATGCCATTCGGCAGCTTCATCCGGCAAAGCAGGCTTTTTTAATCCTCGTATAAAACCACTTTTATTCCGCTGTCGATTCCCTCGGCAAATTCCTTTTCCTCGCCTTTGCCCAGTATATAGTGCATGGGCATGACAGCCTTTGGTTTCATTTGATTTACCATATCTACAGCATCGCGCGTGCTCATCGTCCTGTTTCCTCCGGCGATTGGCACAAGAGCCAAGGTAACATTTTTGATTCCCTTTATTTCATCGACATAATCGGTGTCTCCCGAGTGGTAAAGTGTGAAGTCTCCAATTTTAAGCAAGTATCCTACGTTTTGGTCCTTCTTCGGATGGGTCGGAAATCCTTTGGTGTATGCCTCTACCGCTTCAATTTCCACGTCTCCAATCTTTACGGTTTCCCCAGGCCGGACAGACATGACATGAAAACCCGCCAACCTTTTCGAAACATTCTTGGGGCATACCATTATTGTCCCTTCGTCATATATTCTTTCTATGTCTTTCTTGGAATAATGGTCCGGATGGCAATGGGTTATAAGAATGAACGATGCGGGAACGGCTTCCCCAAGCCCGAAAGGGTCTATGTAGACCACCTTGCCCTTGTATTCCACCGAAAAGCTGGCAGGAAGAAAGGCCCCTTTGAAGTATCTGGAATATACCGGTCCGCTCGAATGGACAATGATCTCGCCGTCGTCCCACACTTTGAATCTTTCCTTTTCTAAATTGCCTGTTTCGATGAAATTGCTCTTTTTTATCCTGACAATCAAATACATTGCAACAGCCGTCAAAACAGCAAGCCAAAATCCAATCATGCGATTCACCTCCTTTTGAATTTATCATTTTGAATCTTTTATATGACATCGATTTTTTTGTATATTCTAATTGTATACCCATTTAGACGGACAACAATGCATCCTTATTACCGGAAACAGCCGTTGGGTTTACGGCTTGACCATGATCAAATGCATCCGATGGAACTTTCACCCGGCTCTTTGCGTCAAAAGGACGAGTGCAAAAACAAGCGAAAAGAAAAGGAGAAACAAAAATGAAAAGAACAGCATTTTTAATTGTTTTGTCGGCAATGTTGCTTTTGAATACAGGAGCCGCTTTCGCAGGAATAGAAGCGGAGGAACTTCCCGATAAGGCCTCGGGCGATGAAAGCTTTCGGTCCCGGATGCTTTATGAAGGAATCGCGATTCCCGCCCTTTATGGCGAGGATGCCCATCTGCCGGTTCTGATTTCTGACAAGCCGGAATACAGTTGGAACAGCGAAGGCAAGTCGGGGAAGCTCGAAAACTCCCCAATATACAAAAACGGGTCGATGTATTTCCCCCTCAGGGAAATTGCCGAAAACATAGGCTTCACGGTAAAATGGAACGAAAGCGACCGCAGCGTTGACATATTCAAGGAAGACTTCACAGCAAAGATGAACATCGACAGCAAAAATTTCGAGACGGGCGGCGATTTGAAGGATTTCAATTCCGGTCCGCTGGTGATTGGCGGAAAAACCTTTCTTTCCGAATCCGGAATGGAAAAACTGCTTGGCATTTTCATCACAGCCCGGAACGGCGACTTGTTCCTGAATAATTGCGACGTTGAAATAGTCGAAAACCCTGTAGCTGGAATCGAGGATTGGATTAGTGAAAACAGAGAAACGGTTGGAAGGCATATCAAAAGAATGGACGGCTTTTCTTACGTTCTCATAGTGGAAGAGGAAAAAAACACAGGCGGATACACCTTCGACTTCAGCAACCTGGAGGTCGAAGGTGGAATCCTCCGGATTGAATACGACTTGAACCCTCCGAATGAAACGGCAATTCAGGTTTTGACCAGGCCCTTCTCTCTGCTTAAAATTTCAAGTGAAATCTACCAGGTCAAAGTTGACCGCTTCGCTTACTCCGGAACCATATCGGATCTAAAATTCGGCGAACACGGGGCGACTCTGTACTTGGAAGGCGGAAACCCCGATGAGAAATACGACGACCTTG
>PKTO01000177.1 GCA_002869095.1 Clostridiales bacterium | reverse complement strand
CGATTCCCGAAAAATGTTCGGTATCGATATCGAGAACGCCTTTCTTCTGCTCCAATACAAGCAAATCCTCGCATTTGCCCCAAAGATTTGTTGTCTTTTCCGTCGCTTCCGCGAGAAAGCTTTCATTTCCCTCATAAGGGATATAGTTTTTTTGTATGAAGTCCCTTACATCCACTTCCTCTGTCCAGAGTCCCTCTTTGAAACCTTCCCATTACAGCTTGTCCATAAAAAAATCCCCCTCGACAATTGCTCATCAAGCCCGGGATTCTTCAAAAACAAAGACCGCCCGGACTTATCGCCCAGGCGGTCGGCTTTGTTTATATCACACTCCATGTGGTTCATTCCACTTCCGCCAGTCATGTGATTGATTCATCATATATCTTTTATTGTATCTACATGATAGCAATTTCTTAACATTGTGTCAATATGTTTTTTATAATATTCGTGTTTTGGTTTGTTTTTGTAAATATTCACATGATAATGTTCGTGTTTATCATTCTTTTTCGCAATTGTCAACTTTGGCATTCTCGCCTGTCAAACCTTTGGCCAAATGCCTCGCCGCTGCGGCCGAAATCATATAGGAGAAAAGCAAAGCTCCAAAAACTCCAGTCAATCCAAACATCCTCGATCCGGCCAAAGCCAAAGGAATGTATATTAAAAACATCTGCGCGATCATTACTGCCGCCGCCTTGAACGGTTTGCGGAGAGCATTCATGACAGAAACCGAAATCATTAGCACTCCGTAAGCACCGTACCCAAGCGGAACCAATCGCAGATAAAGTACAATGACCGAAACCACATTTTGATCGTCGCTGAAAAGAAAAGCCACATTTTTCGCCGACAATGCAAGAACTGCATACATGGCAAGCATTAAGGCCATTGAAAATCTGCAGCTGGCGCTCATTCCCTTGCGAACCCGGTCGCACCTTCCCGCCCCATAGTTTTGACCCACAAAAGGCGTCATCACAACCGAAAGAGCCATTACCGGTATAAGAATGAATCGTTCAATCTTTGCCGCAACACCAAAACCCGCGACCGTCTCGATTCCATAAGTGGACAAAATTCCGGTGATTATTCCTATTCCCAAAGGTTGGACTATCCTTGTCAACGCATTCGGAATCCCTATGAAAAGAATTTTTTTCCACGAAGCAAAGGTCCTTCTTAATGTAATATTTCTGAAAGTAACAATCCCGTCCCTCCATACAAGAACATAAATTGCCACGCTGAATGTGGTCATCCTGGACAAGACCGTCGCAAGTGCGGCTCCCGAAACCCCCATACCCGGAACTATTCCCCATCCGAAAATGAATATGGGATCAAGCGCAGTATTTACTATGGCGGCAATCATCATGACTATTCCAGGCGTTTTTGTGTCCCCCAAGGCGCGCATGCTGTTGTTTCCCACCATTGGAATTACCACGAATACGACCCCAGCATACCATATGCTCATGTAATCTTTTATGTAAGGCATCACTTGCCCGCTTGCTCCAAGAAGTGCAAACAGGGGCTCAATGGTCGCAAAGCCCGCAACTACGAATATTCCTGTCACAAGAACCCCGAGGCTGAGGCTGTCGGTTGCATACCTGACGATTTCACTCTGTTCCCCTTTTCCTATCGCTCTCGACAAGACGGAAAGGGTTCCAGTGCCGATACCCAGTGCAATGCTGTTAATCACAAGAACTACAGGAAAAGTGAATGTGAGCGCGGCAAGTTCGTCAGTCCCGAGCCTGCTCACGAAGTATGTGTCTACAAGGTTGAAAGCAATGAGCCCGAACATTCCAAACATCATTGGAAGGGTCAATTTGAACAGCAGTCTTTTGATTTCGCCGTTTGTCAGCTTTGCCTCGATTTTTCTGTTCATTCCGCACACCTCTCGCAGTTTTTGTTATTATACCATGAACGATGCCGTCATCCGGCTTTTCAACAAGTCTCACTTTTGCATTTATTTAAATCTTGCTGACTCTTTTTATGCCTTCAATATTAAAACCCGGACAAATATTGTCCGGGTCGCTTATATTTCCTTTGGATTGTCTATAATCTATGTCGCCAAAGCTCCCATGATTCTTGCCTTGGGCAATACGCCCACAAGACGGTTTTCTTCATTTACAACGGCAAGCGGATACGGCGATTTGATCGATTTGTCAAAAACATCGCCAATATACTCATCAGGCGCAACTGTAAGAAAATCGCGTTTCAATATGTCATTCAACATTTTCTTCTCTTCTATTGCCTTTATGCAATCGTCGATTGTCACTATTCCTACCGGAGCCCTGCTCTTGTCCACCACGTAGATTCTTTCTATATCATCTGCTTCCATCTGCTTCATTAGCACTTTTGGCGAATCGCCAATTTTTGCAGCATCTTTGATTTTTCTCATTACGCTTCTTACCTTCAGCACCTTGGCACGATCGATGTCTCTTACGAAGTCCTCTAT
>PKTO01000188.1 GCA_002869095.1 Clostridiales bacterium | reverse complement strand
GAGCCTTTCCCGGGCGAAAAGAGGATTCTTGTCCCTTCGCCCAAGGTTGCCACTTACGACCTCCAGCCCGAAATGAGCGCAAGGGATGTATGCAAGAACCTTGTGCGTGAAATAAAGGCCGGGTCGCACGATTTCATACTTGTCAATTTCGCGAATCCCGACATGGTCGGCCATACCGGGGTTTTCGACGCGGCGGTCAAGGCAGTCGAAACGGTCGACGAATGCGCAGGAAAGGTTTCGGACGCCGTCCTGGGTGAGGGCGGAATGCTTTTCATAACGGCGGACCACGGAAATGCTGACGAAATGCTGGACCCTGACGGCAATGTGATGACGGCCCACTCTCTGAATCCCGTGCCCGTAGTTTTGGTCGGGGCGGGCGAAGGCGTGGAACTCAGGGAGGGAAAGCTGGCTGACATAGCCCCTACCCTGCTTGATCTTATGGGTCTTGAAAAGCCAGCCGAAATGGGAGGAAACTCCCTGATCAAAAAATAGCAAAACAGAATCGGAATTCCGATTCTGTTTTTTTTCGGCTTGCTGCGCCCGCATTTTATGCTAATTGCCTATGAAGGGCACATACTCCTGGTCCTTTCCTGAAATATGGCCTATTATCCAGTCAATCAGAAAATTCATTATCTCCATGGCCAGGAATACGTCTTCGGTCCGCTCGTTTATACGGGCTTGATAGGCCTTAGCCTCCTCCTGAAAGGCGGCATGGATTTTTTTATGTTCAGCATAACCCTCGAAGCCAGCCTTCTCCATCATGCCCTCTTCCGTATCGAAATGGATTTTCGCATAATCCAGAAGCTCCTCAGCCGTTGCCGCTATGCCTATATTGAGACTTTCGGGATCGCCGTTCTTAACTTCATAGAGCTTTTCGGCTATTTCAAAAAGCCTTTTGTGCTGCCTGTCTATTTCCTCTATACCCGTTTCCATTTTGCTGCTCCACGAAACCAGCATATTGAACACCCCCGCAAGTAGAGTCTATATTCCAAATGAGTTTTCATCCGTTTCCCTGTAGTGAGAAACGTCTCCGAACTTGAGTATCTCGTAGCCCGAATCATTGAACCTTATGTGGCTTACGCTGGTCGGCCGTATTACCGGCTCCTCCCATACCTGATTGATACCAAGATCCATGTAGTGTCCCATAAGCAGCTTAAGGATTGCGCCGTGTATTACCATTGCAACCTTCCTGCCCCTGTTTTTCTCGAGTATCTCTTCGGCGGCGCCTACAACGCGGGCCTTGGCCTCGGTGAATGTTTCTCCTCCTTCGGCCCGGAATGTCTCCGGAGTAAACCTGAAAGCGTCGAAAGCTTCGGGGTTCTTCTCCTTAAGCTGCATGAACTCGAGGCCCTCCCACTCTCCGAAATGGATCTCCTTGAGTTCGTCCAGCCTTATTATTTCTATTTCTCTGTCGCCCCTCAGTATCTTGGCTGTCTCAAACGCCCTGTCCAGCGTGCTGGTGTAAATGACATCTATTTGGCAGTCCCTGTATGCCTCGGAAAGCCACCTGGCCTGCTTTTGACCCAGCTCGGTCAAAGGCGAATCCATGTTGCCCTGTATCCTCTTCTCAAGATTCCACTTTGTCTGTCCGTGCCTTATGAGATATAAATCCGTCATTTGAATCCTTCCCTTTCCCTTGGGCGCCGCGGGGCGCCGGTCATTCTTCCATCCTTCTCTTCAAGTGCCTGGCCACTCCGAGATTTGCCGTTCTCGCTATTGCCTCTGTCATACTGATCCATTTTCCTGTTTCGATATTTCCGGTTCCGCAACCTTCCACCCTGTGCACAATAGTAGTCTCCAGCCGGCATGCTCCATTCTCCTCAACAAGGTTTCCGCCCAGCATGGCTTCAATCTCGGATGCTGCAATCATTTCATCAAAACCGTCCCGACTAGCTTCGTGAAGTATTCGGCCCGATTGGTCCGCAAGAACCTTTCACGCTCGGTAGTTGGCAAAAATGCGGTTGTGTTTTTTTGGCACCGAATCCGACAGCAGCCAATCCAATACGGGCTCCGTGTTCTCTATCGCAAGAGGAGAAAGGTCCCTGTCGGACAAGTCCTGCCATCTTATTCCCGTAAGCGCGTAATGCTGCTTCATCTCCTCTTCGGGTTCCTCTCCCAAAACTGCAGTCCCTTCCTCCGGAACCGCAACGAATGTGACGGCCCTCCTGTATACCGGGCTGTCCACAAAATCTCTGGCTAATTTCTTGGGCATGAGCCTTATCCTGAGTCCCGTTTCCTCAAAAGCCTCCCTGATGGCTGTTTGCTCGTGGGTCTCGCCATTCTCGATTCCGCCTCCGGGGAGGCCCCATACAAACAGGCCCTTTTGTTTTATGTGGTGTTCGAGCATGACATAGCGTCCGTTTTCCATTATGAACAATTGAACTCTCGTGTCCCTTTTAGGCAACATTCAATCTACCCTCTGCCCGACCTGCTGACGT
>PKTO01000140.1 GCA_002869095.1 Clostridiales bacterium | reverse complement strand
TTGTTTTCAATCGGAACAGCCATGTAAAGGTAGTCGATATTCAAAGTTGCGCTTGTCCTGACATCTCTGCCTATTTCTCCCGAAAGCGCATTCTTGAATTCAGGCCTGGTCCTGTGATTTTCAACACCAGGCAAATCTTGCCCCGGAACTTCGGAATCAGCCAGGACTTGGCCTTTGACGTCAATCATCGTAACCCTGACATCGAGCGCTTGGGAAACCTGGTCCGAAAAATATCCCATGTCAAGCCCGGAAAGCTCATGCCCCGGCAAATCTCTCTCTATGTTCAGCTTTAGGAGATTCAAATTGCTGACAAGCATTGTGTTCAAGTCTTCCTCGTAATTGTCCTTCACAAATCCGTTGGTAAAAAATCCGACTATGATGAATCCGACAACCAATAATACTGTATATGTCAAAAACAGGCGCCTCTTCATTCTTCCACCTTCCTCATCCTGTAGCCGACTCCTCTTACAGTCTCAATCATTTTGCTGTTCTCGACGCCCATTTTCCTTCTCAGATGCCTTATGTGGACATCAACCGTTCTTGTATCTCCAAAGTACTCATATCCCCATACCTTGTCCAGTATCATATCCCTTGTCAGCACCTTGCCCTGGTTTAAGACCAGAATCTTCAGAAGTTCGTATTCCTTTAGCGTCATTTCAACGATTTCGTTTCCTATCCTGACCTCATGGCTCACTGGATCGATGCTTATTTCGCCCATGTTTATTATTTCTTCCATTTCCATGTCTTCGCTTCTTCTAAGCAATGAATTTATTCTTGCCTTGAGCTCATTAATGCTGAAGGGTTTTGTCATGTAGTCGTCGGCGCCCATATCCAGTCCGCCTATCTTGTCCGCTTCCCCGCCTTTCGCGGTAAGCATTATTATTGGCATTTTGCGGGTCTTGGCTTCCGACCGCACTCTCCTGCATATTTCCATTCCGCCTATGCCCGGAAGCATCAGATCCAGGAGAAGCATGTCGTAGCTGTTTTCCATCAACATCCGCATGGCCTTTTCCCCGTTTTGGGCGACTTCGACATGAAATCCGCTCTGTTCCAAGTTGTATCTGATCAATTCGAGTATATGCAGTTCGTCTTCCACTGCCAAAACACGTTTCTTTTTCATCCGAACCCCTTTCTTGCTGAAATTGATAATTTGTTTCATCTCTTCTTACGATAATACAAAAGGATTGTTAAATTCACGTTAATTTCGTTTTGCATTATTATACCCAATGCATATGTCATCGACACTTTATAAAAAATCATTTAAAATCACCAAAAAAAACGCAGTCTGTCTTTGACCTTCTTTGACTTTTGTGCTATAATGTATTTGTCCAAACAGACAACTAAAAATCAGGAGGTGCTTTATAATGTTGAGGGATATTGTTCCCATGGGAGGAAGCTTGAAAAAAACCGACGATTGGTTCGATTCGTTCTTTAACGATGATTTCTTTAGGGTGCCTGTCGTAAAGAACGACATGAAAGTCGACATCAGGGAAACGGAAAAGGACTATGTCTTCGAAGTTGAAATTCCCGGAATCAGCAAGGAGCAGGTAAGCATAGATTACAAGAATGATTATCTGACTGTAGTAATAACGCGAGAGGACGAAATCAAGGAAGAGAAGAAAAACTACATCAGAAGGGAAAGGCGAAGCGGAAACCTTTGCAGGACCTTCCGGATAGGCAACGTGAACAAGGACGATATCAAGGCCAGGATTGAAAACGGCTTGCTCTCGATTCACGTTCCAAAGGATGAGAAAAAAGAATCCAGCTACCGCATCGATGTAGAATAATAAAATCAATCAAATCGCTGAAAACGGATTCTGCAGACCCTGCCGAATCTGTTTTTTTTTGATTTTTGCGGGTAAAGATTAATAAATCGCTAAACGTTTGGGATGGCTCGATTGGAGGGCATAAAATGAAAGGTAAAATATCAAAGCCGAAGATGAAATTCGGAAAAACCGAAAAAACATTCAACTCGCAGAGGCTGGACATCGGCGACACAGGTCCCGATTTCAGGGGATTTACGGAGGAAATGACACCTTTTGAATTTTACAGGGAAGGGAAAGACAAGCTTAAGATAATCAATTCAATTGCTTCAATCGATACTGCCGGAGGATTGCGACAGTTTGTCGATTTCAATGAAATAATCCCCGAAGCAAAGGGCGACATTTTCACTCTGACAATAAGCGCCGACCTTCCATTTGCAATCAAGCGCTTCAATTCAGGCGAAACCGCCGCAGGCGGCCGACTCGTATCGGACTACCGGAATCTTGACTTCGGAAAAGGCTACGGCTTCGCAATAGAGGCTGAAAGACTTCTTTCAAGCGGAATAGTTGTGCTCGATCGTGAAAACAAGGTCGTTTTCATCCAATACATGAAAAATCCGGATATGTCTCCGGATTTTGAACGCGCGCTTGCCGCCGCCGAAAGGATTCTCTATGACGAG
>PKTO01000202.1 GCA_002869095.1 Clostridiales bacterium | reverse complement strand
GAACATTCCACCGCCCTTTCCGTTCACCAGTCCCGCCTCGCTTGCTGCGGCAACAGAACCTGAAAACCAGTCCGAATCAGAAACATCTGCAAATTCCTCTTTATAGTCATTTGAAGCCGTAAGGCTCAGCATCCTCGTGACTATCGCAGCAAATTCCGCCCTTGTTATGTCGCTCGAAGGGTCGAATTGGCCCGGGCCCCTTCCATTTACGAAGCCCTTTCCTGCCATTGCCGCAACTTGGTCCTCCGCCCATTCCGCAAGTTCCATGTCGTCGAACGAGACACTGGACTCATCGATAAAATATTTGCTGAAGTGGCCGGTCTTAAAAACAATCATTCCCGAATCCGAGTCGTATGCTCCGCCCGCAGGAACAAGGCTTCCGTCGTCCTTGAGCCAGTATACCGTAAGCGCTTGTCCATTGTCTCCATAATATTCGAATGGAATTGAAACCTTCATCGTTCCCTTGAAGTCACTTACCTTGTCACCCCCAACAAACAGGTTCATGTCGATTACGGTAGCGCCTTCGGGCAGGTCCGACCCTTCAGGCAGGTCGGATTCATCAACAGGCCTTACTTCCACCACAACTTCCTTGTCCATGTCTTCTTCGCTTAGGGTGTCCGCCCCAAGTGCTATCTCCGCCCACGGTGTGGCAACTGCAATCTCGTCAAGTCCTTCGTCGAAAGCTCCGCCAAGAGCCCCCGCTTCAAACTCGACCGATGCCAAGTCCCCATCACCTTCAACATTTATGACAACCCTGCTTTCGAGCGCCTTGTCCAAAAGTATTCTCTCATCATCAAATTCGTCGCTTAAATCCGAAGCCTTGTCCACAGCCGCCTCCGCCAAAACCTCAAGGTCGGATGCATCCATGTCCGCAGGCTCGCTTCCGTTCATCTCCAGCGAAACCTGGCCGGATTTTTTTATTGCCGCTTCCGCAAGGAGAAGCAATGTGTCTGCCGCATCTTCGCCTTCCTCTTCCATGAGCGCATTGAATGCACCGGCAATTTCATCTAAAGTCGAATCCGAATCTTCAATAACCTTTTTAGCATTATCTAATGGACCGCTATCTTGAATATTTCCACTTGCTGATGAATTATCTCCAACATCTGTTCCCATATTGGCAGTGTACACCCAAACAATATTGTCTCCATCCTCAACATTAACACTATCGGCGCCATAATCCGGAAAATCGCCGTTCACCTTATACATCCAGCCACTTTGTACTCCGTTGTCAAATTCAGCCAAACCATCTATTTCTGCAATATAATCGCTGCTTGCATCATAAGAGATGTCGTTTTCGGTCAGAACCATTTTTGTAAATTCAAGCACCGTGTCACCTGACTCAAAGTCACTTGATGCATCAGATAAAATTGTGCTTCCATTCAGGCCTTTTACACTAACGCTCGCCTGCAATTGGCTGTCCGAAGAGTCATCCCCACCAGATTGTCCATTTGCAGGAATGAAAAGTTCGTTGTGATTTATGTTGCTGATTACTTGACCGGAGAAAACAGATTGTCCGGAATAAAGATCAGACAATGCCAAAAAGACCTGCTCATCCGCGCTGTCATTTCCAAATGACCCTTCCTCGTAATAATTCATCAGTCTGCTGAGAAATGTGTCATCGCCATTTGACCATCCATCATCCAATGGATTTTCACCGGCCGCGCAAAGCCCGTTGACAACCGCTGAAAGAGTGTATTGATTGGCACTGGAAAGGATTCTTTCCTTGCTGTTGGCCAGATATGCCAAAGCCTCCTCCAGTGCTTCCGTAGCTCCCGGTTCACTCGAATGATTCACTAACGCCGGAATGGCCATGGCCGTGAAATCGATTGATCCATATCCGCCGTCTTCATTTTGTAACGAGATAAGGGCGGAAGTTGCGGTAGACTCGTCGTAAACGCCAGCAGTCAAATCCAATGCCGCCATGCTCCATGCCAACTGGGTGGCGAAAATGCCTTCTCCCCCGACTTCAAAAACGCCGTTTTCCTGCTGGACTTCAATCAATCGCTGAAGATGGTTGATGCCTTGATAATCAGCCGGCTCCATCCCGGCAGCATAAATTGACAATATGTTTGCGGCCAAGTCTGTTGCCTGGTTTATCATTTCCCGCAAAACAATTTTGCCCGCGATTACCGGCAAATCCTCCGACGATCCACTATTCAAATATCCAAGCGCTTCCCTGAATGAAAATGCAGTATCCTCGCCAAAGGATTCGCGCATTTCAGCGACCACCTGCTCAATGACTTCCCGATTGGTCATTCCATAAAAAATGGATGTCTCAGCTTCATCTGGAGCATCATTGCCATCCGTTCCGGACCCGTCATCCAAAACCAATGATATTTCGCTTCTTACCAGTTCCGGGTAGTTGTCCCCTTCCTTGTATACGGACGCCTCGTAGCTTCCGAATGCCAAATCCGGAGTCACGACTCCGTTTTCGTCCGTAGTGTACTCT
>PKTO01000204.1 GCA_002869095.1 Clostridiales bacterium | reverse complement strand
CCAATGTATTTAGCGGAAGCAACTTTTAAGTTCTGAGATCCTGTCATAGTCGGTCATGTCGGTGTTTATTGGGGTCAAGGAAACAAATCCGTTTTGTACTGCATGGATGTCAGTTGAAACATTGTTCTTTACTTCATTGGATATTTCACCAGATAGCCAGTAGTAAGTGTTTCCACGCGGATCTATACGCTCGTTGTATATGTTTACATACTTGAGAGTGCCAAGTTCCGTTATAATGATTTTGCTGAAATCAGCAGAATTGGGAAAGTTGATGTTGAAAAGTCCTTTACAACGGGATTTTATCAAAGGTTTGAAAATTGAGTTGTTGAAAAATCCATAAACAAAACCGGAATCTGCAATTGAGTTTAAAGGCGATGAAAGCGCAATAGACGGAATCCCATGAAACCATCCTTCCATTGCCGCTGAAAGAGTTCCGGAATAGAATATGTCGGACCCGAGATTCAGACCCTTGTTGATTCCTGAAATTATCCAATCGGGCTTCTTCTCCATTATGACTTCCAATGCTATTTTCACGCAATCGGCAGGGGTTCCGTTTATTGAATAGCAGGTGCATGAATTTTTAGAAGGCAACTTTTTGACTCTGATCGGGTCGTGCATTGTTATGGCGTGGCTTACTGCGCTCATTTCGACTTCTGGAGCCACAACAGTCACCTCATGACCGCATTCAGCCATGAATTAAGCCAAGCCCAGCATCGACTTGGAATTAATTCCATCATCATTTGTAACAAGCAATTTCATGTGGTCACCTCTTTTGAATAAAATACAATACAGGGGGACAATTGACTTGATTCATGAATACGGATCTCAAGACAGACCATTCCCTTTGGCCCAATTCTTCAGAAAATAAACGTATTGCTTCTTCTTCTTGGTATCCGCTTTCGTGTCCTGGATAGCAAACAATCAACAGGGCGCCTTTTGTTTTAAGCAGCGACATGGCAGTTTTGATTGAAAGAATAGTATTTTCAGCGGTTGTTGTCTTGGATTTGTCGCCCCCGGGAAGATATCCAAGGTTGTAGACAAAAATGTCTACAGGTTCGTCTATATATTCACTCAACCTGGTATGGCAATCGCAAACGAATCTATAATTATTGCATTTTGCATTGGATTCCAGCAATGAAAGGGAATTGCCGATTGCAGATTCCTGTATGTCAAAACCCAAAACCTTTCCCTTTTTACCGACAATATCGGAAAGGAAAAGCGAATCGTGTCCATTCCCGGCTGTAGCATCCACTGCAAAACCGCCCGGTTTAAGCATGCTTTCTATAAAGAGATTTTTGATTTTTACAGCGTTGTTGAGGTCTGTATCCAATTTAAATGCACCGTTCCTTCAATTTATATTTTTGAGATATTCAACTTCTTCATTCTTCAAATGCCTCCAAGTCCCTTCCTTGAGAGAGCCCATTTCTATTTTGCCGATTGCAATTCTCTGAAGGGAAACGACATCACGATCAAAATACGCGAACATTCTTCTGATTTGCCTGTTTTTTCCTTCAAAAAGGGTTATTTCAAAGCAAAGCGGGCTTTTTTTAATGATATCGCATTTTGCGGTTACATATCCTCCAATATCAATTCCGTTTTTAAAAAGGGCAAGCTCTTTGGGCGAAATGGGCTTGCTTATGCAAACAAGATATTTTTTTGGAATGTGATGTTTGGGATGAGTAAGCTTATTGGTCAATTCACCGTCATTGGTCATGAGAACAAGGCCTTTGGAGTCGTAATCCAACCTTCCTACCGGAAATATGCGCACATCCGTATCTATGAAATCCGTTACGATTTTACGGTTGAAATTGTCGGACAGGGTTGTGACCACCCCTTCCGGCTTGTTTAGAAGTATATAGACCATTTGTTCCTGTATATGTATTACGGTGCCTTTAACGGATACGGTGTCTTTTTCGGGATCGATTGTTACGCCCATTTCTCTGACAGTCAAACCGTTTACCTTGACGTTTCCTTCTCTTATCAATGATTCGGCTTTTCTTCGGGATGCATATCCCGCTCTTGAAATATACTTTTGCAGTCGCATGGCTAGTCCTTAAGGTTCATGAACAAATCGGCGTTCTGGAATGAGTTGATATCAGGCAAATCCTCAAGGGATGCAAATCCGAAGGCTTTCAAAAAGTTGTCGGTAGTTCCATAGAGCAGAGGACGTCCTATTTTGTCCAATTGACCGGTTATCTTTATGAATCCCTTCTCAAGAAGTGTATTGACTACTCCTGAAGATTGCACTCCTCTTATCATTTCTATACCGCCTTTTGTTATTGGTTGCTTGTATGCCACTATTGACAATACTTCCAAGGCTTGTTGAGATAACTTTTTGAGGTTGATGTTTTTGCAGAAACGTTCAATATAATAGTAATTGCAGCTGTTTGTCGAGAATTGGTAACCGTCGTTTATGGAGACAAGCCTTATACCTCTATTTTCCGAGTATG
>PKTO01000368.1 GCA_002869095.1 Clostridiales bacterium | reverse complement strand
GGAAGGTCCATGCATCGAACACCGTCTCCAACATGACATTCCCGCCTGACTATCTGGTGTCCTTTCATTCAAAGGTGATGAAGTTCCTTCCGGGGGACGTATTGTATACAGGAACACCGAGGGCAGTCCATATAAACGAGGGCGACAAAGTCGAATGCAGAATAACAGGATTCGAGACATTGAAAAATCCCGTTGTAGATAAAAAAACGCAATAGTTAAAGGCGCATCCCTTCATTAAAGAAGGTAATATGCTGAAAAAATTCCCAAAATGAAAGCCGATGCAAATGTAATCCAATTGTAACAAATATCGTATATATTTATTAACATTTTTCTGATAGTATGTGTCTTTGATAAAACATTGAGGGGTGATGCAAATGGCTGCAAAAATTAAATCAAACAAAATATTGGTCGATATTCTGGTTTTGGGAACCGGATGCTTGATGCTGGCTTTTGCCATTGCATCAATACTAAAGCCAAACGGACTTGTGACTGGTGGATTCACCGGACTGTCCATCATTTTAGGATATCTTTTCAATATAAACTACACGTTTATCTACTACGGATTCTCCTTGTCGGTCATGCTTGCCGCTTTCATTTTTCTGGGCAAGAAAAATGCGCTGAAAATACTTTTGATATCAGTGATATTTCCCATGGTTCTTATTGCTGTCGACAATGCAGGAGTTCCCTTTATTGAGAACGACCTTTTTTTGGGAGCGATATATTTCGGAGTCATAGGCGGACTGGGAGCGGGGCTTATCTTTAAAAGGGGTTTTTCCACGGGAGGAACTGATACGGTTGCACAAATTCTCCACAAGAAGATTTTCCCTTTCATAAGTTTAAGCCAGATAATATTTGCAATCGACATATTCGTAATTGCATTTGCGGCTTTGGTATTTGACAGAAATGTTGCCCTTTATGGAATAATATCCAACTATGTTTTTGCCAAATCGACTGATCTGGTGCTTTTCGGATTTGGATCGAAGAAACTAAAAGTAGAAATTATCAGCGAATACAGCGAACAAATTTCCGATTACATCATGAATACAATAGGACGGGGCTTGACAATCTTCGATGTGACCGGCGGATACAGCAGGGATACGAAAAGCAAGATTTTGACCATTTGCTCCCCGAGGGAGACCATGCTCATAAAACGATTCATTGCGGACATTGACGAAAAGGCGTTTGTCTACGTACTTCCCGTGGTTTCGGTGTGGGGCGAGGGAAACGGTTTCGACAGGCTCCAGGAGGAATCGTAAAGTCAACAAAAAATGGCAAAGGCCCATCCTGATCAAAAGGGTGGGTCCTTTTTTTATTAAAATTCCCTTTTTATGTAGAATCTCAATGAAAACAAGTATGAAACTATTCCGGCAATGGTTATGAAAACCGCCATGAATAAGGTTGTCTGCAACTCAGTAGCGGAATTAAGGTTCCTTATCCAAAGAGGTGCTTCCCCTTTAATGAATAGTTTTCCGATTATCGTGGGAATCATGAACACGGCAAAGAATATTGCAAAGTTAACCAGCTTTTCCTTCAAATATCCAACCTTGAAGTATACGGGCAGATAAAGAAAAACCACCAAGCAGATGGACCATGTGGCAATAACGAAATCGAAAAGGGAAATCGGCCTCATGTCTGGAATTAATCCGGTGAATTTGATTGCAAGACCGCTTAGAGCCATAAGAATTGAAGACAATGCAATGAAGACAAAAAGAGACATATACCTTTCGGCGACAATGTCCCTCCTCTTCAGGGGAAGGCTGTTCAGCAGCGTGTCGCTCTTGTTCATGTTGTCATAGGCAGTGCTGTACATTACAAGCAGATAAGATATCATTGTTATTCCCATTACATAAATCATTTGTGCATTCATGTCCGTCCTGGAGAATATGAAGAATATCATGAAGCTGTATAAAACCATTATCCACAAATTTCTTTTAAGCAGCAGGTAGTCCTTTTTTAGAAGATTAAGCATTTGAATTCCCCCTAACAGTGTAAAGCATTATGTCTTCGATGCTTGGATTTTCAATCAGCGTACTTTCAATGTCAAAATGGCTTGTTGCATTTTCTCTTTTGAAAAGTGCTGAAAATCCGTATTTGTCACGTCTGAAGCCAATAAGCCCTTCGTATTTTTCCATAGGATCAAACATATCGTTTGGACCTTTTATAAGGGCATAGTCTTCAAGTGCCGAATGCTTTTCCTTGCTGAATACGAGCTTGCCGTTATTAATGAATGTCACAAAGTCCGCCGAGCGCTCGAGGTCTTGAGTGATGTGCGAGGAAAAGAAAACCGAGCGCTTCCCGTCCTCAATGACTTCTGACAGTATGTCAAGGATTTCACTTCTGAAAACGGGATCGAGGCCGGATGTGGGTTCGTCCATTATTATCAGTTCCGGTTCATGCGACAGAGCAAGAGCAAGAGAAAATTTTGTCTGCATCCCGCGGGACAATTCTTTGATTTTCT
>PKTO01000180.1 GCA_002869095.1 Clostridiales bacterium | reverse complement strand
TCTCCCTTGTCTTGCGCCTTTGTCCGGAGATATTGAAGCTATTCATATGATCTGCAGAAATAAAAAAACTACGCCCTGCAAACAGGACGCCGTTTTTTTGAATGCTACTCCATAAGATTGAAGAGATAATAGTAGGTTCCAAGAATAGGCTTGATTTCAAATCTGTCGTCTTCTGCCAAAAGCCTTGGAATCTCCTGATTGGGAATGTTGTCGATAACATCCATTTCACCGGCTTCGAATGCCGTCAATTGTGTCGATTCATCCACAATCATGAATCCTTCTATTCTGTCGATCTTTACTTCATCCTTGTTCCAATAATACTCATTGGGCTCAAGAACAATCTTGTCGCCTGTTTTGTAATCCGCAAGCACGAAAGGCCCGTTGCTTACTGTAAGTTCGGAATCTTTTGCCCAACCTTCCGCCTTTTGTTCAACAACGTCTTTTCTTACAGGCATGTATGTGTAAAAAGCAGTCAAGTCAAGGAAATAAGGTGTAGGTCCTGTAAGTTCGACGGTTAAGGTTTTTTCGTCGACTACTTCGATGGCAACGTCTTCAATGGCTCCTTCACCATCATAGAATTCTTGTGCTCCCTTTATATAGAACATTTGGAATCCATACTCGGAAGCAACCTCGGGACTGAGCGCTCTCTTCCATGCATATTCGAAATCGCTTGCCGTAACCGGTTCTCCATCCGACCATTTTGCATCCCTCAAATGGAAGGTATAAGTCAATCCATCTTCGCTCATCTCATAGCTTTCGGCCATTGCCGGCACTAGATTTCCGCCGACTTCTCTCATGAGCCCTTCAAATGTGTTGTTTATAACGTGTCCGCCGTCGTTGGCGCTGTTGAGACCCGGGTCGATGGTCTTGGGATCCGCACCGACGTTCCAATACAAAACGCCGTCATCGGTTGAAGCTTTTCCGAAGTACCAGTGTCCGAGGCCTGTGACTTCCCAGCCTTCAACTATGTCCTGAACCATGATGGGATTGGTATAGTAGTATATAGGCATTACTATGAGGTCTTCCATCATCAGCTGCTCAGCTTTGTAAAGCATCTCGTCTCTTTCTTTTCCCGAAGCTGTTTTTGAATCCTCAATCAACTTGTCGAACTCGTCGCTGTACCAGTGGGCATCATTATTGCCGGAATATGAAGTGAAAAGGTCAAGGAAAGTCATCGGGTCCGGATAGTCCCCGAGCCAACCTGCTCTGGCAACTGCGAAATTGCCTTCATGTCTCGTGTCTTGGAATACGGCCCACTCCTGGTTCTGGAGTGTAACGTCGATATTGAGGTTTTTCTTCCACATTTCCTGAATTGCTTCGGCTATGGCTTTATGGCCTTCACTAGTATTGTAAAGAATTTCGATAACCGGGAAACCTTCACCGTCCGGGAATCCGGCTTCTGCAAGAAGAGCTTTTGCCTCTTCCACTTTCGCTCCGTTTGGATCGATACCGAAATCTCCGTTTACCGTCCTGAATTCATTTCCTTCGGAGTCGGTCAATCCTGGGGGCACATAGCCTGTTGCCGGCAATTGGCCGCCCTTGGCAACTTCTTCAACTATGGCTCTTCTATCTATTGCGAGTGTAAGGGCTTGTCTTACTCTCAAATCTTTTACAACCTCTTCCGGAGTAACTTCAGCAACTTCTTCTTCCTCTTGCGCCGGCTGCGAACATCCTGCGAAAGCCGTCATGATTAATGCCAATACAAGCAATAAATACAATCCTCTTTTCAACAAAAATATCCCCTCCTTTATTTTCCTAAATCAACACTAGACTGACAATTCCTTTTCATAGCTTAGAATGCAATTATATCGCGATATTTTCTGAATTTTCGCATTTAATCACATTATGGTTTTATTCTACCCCTTTTTCAAAACTTTACAACATATCTTTGTCATTTAGCACATCTTTTGAATTATTTGTCAAGCAAATGGCAGGCGCACATATGGCCTCCTCCAACATCCTTCATCTGCGGCACTTCTTCCCCGCATCTCTTCATTGCATAGGAACATCTGGTTCTGAAGCGGCATCCCGAAGGCGGATTTATGGGACTCGGCACATCCCCTTCGAGTATTATGCGTTTTTTGCCATGTGTGATTTCAGGGTCGGGTATCGGGATTGCAGACAGCAAAGCTTGGGTGTAGGGGTGGACAGGATTTTTGTAAAGTTCCACCGACTCGGCGACTTCGACGAGTTTTCCCAGATACATTACTCCTATACGGTCCGAAATATGCTTCACCATCGATAAATCATGAGCTATGAACAGGTAGGTAAGGTTCATCTTGTCCTGAAGTTCCTCAAGCATGTTGACGACCTGAGCCTGTATTGAAACATCGAGTGCGGAAATTGGCTCGTCGCATATTATGAAAGAAGGATCTACCGCCAAAGAGCGGGCAATGCCTATTCTTTGCCTCTGGCCTCCCGAAAATTCATGCGGATACCTGTTGGAATGATCCTTGCTCAATCCGACGGTATGGAGAAGCTCGTAGATTC
>PKTO01000349.1 GCA_002869095.1 Clostridiales bacterium | reverse complement strand
TTTGGAAACCTACGCGAGGTTCAGAGGTTTCGATGTCGAGACAATTCCCGAAAAAAGCGGTCTTACGGACCTTTCCAAGCTTTCCGAAATGCTTGATGACGAAACAGCCGGGGTCGTTCTGCAAAACCCCAACTTCTTTGGGAACCTTGAGGAGCTCAAAGATGTAAAGGGAATGTTTACAAGCAAGAAAACCAACTTCATACTCTCGGTTGACGCCATCTCCCTCGGGCTGTTCAAGAAGCCTTCCGAATACGGCGTGGACATAGTCGTAGGAGAGGGACAGTCATTTGGAAACGCACTGAATTTCGGTGGCCCCTATCTCGGATTCATGGCTACAACAAAGAAGAACATGAGGAAAATGCCTGGAAGAGTCGTGGGACAGACCGTTGATGTGGACGGGAAAAGAGCATTCGTACTGACCCTGCAGGCCAGGGAGCAGCACATAAGAAGAGAAAAGGCCACTTCCAACATTTGCTCCAACCAGGCCCTCAACGCGATGACAGCGACAGCATACCTGATTGCAATGGGCAAGGAAGGACTCAGGGAGGCCGCCATTCAAAGCACGCAGAAGGCGCATTACGCTTACGAAAGAATATGCGGCCTGGACCGTTTTGAACCCGCCTTCGACAAACCTTTTTTCAAGGAATTCGCAGTCAAGACCGATATCGACCCCGAAACTGTAAGGAAAGCCCTTTTCCAAGCCGGAATAATGGGAGGATATGGCTTGGACAAGGCATATCCAAGCTACAGTGACACACTTCTTTTTGCAGTGACCGAAAAAAGGACCAAAGCGGAAATCGACAAGCTGGTCGAGGCATTGGAGGGGATCAAATGAAGAAATATGACAAATTGATATTCGAACAATCCGTCGAGGGACGGAAAGGATACAGACTGCCGGCCATGGATGTAGAGGAAAAGCCTCTGGTGGATTTCTTTCCTGAAGGCATGATTGAAGACGGGCCGGTGGCGCTTCCGGAAGTCAGCGAAGTGGATGTGGTGAGGCATTTTACGAATTTGTCAAACAAGAACTATGGAGTCGATACAGGATTCTACCCCTTGGGATCATGCACAATGAAATACAATCCCAAGATAAACGAGGACATGGCGTCGCTTTCCGGTTTCTCAGCCCTTCATCCGTGCCAGACGGAAGACACGGTGCAGGGAGCGCTGAGGCTCATGCACGAGCTCGACAGGCAGCTTGCAGAAGTTGCAGGGCTGGAGCGTATGACATTGCAGCCTGCGGCAGGCGCGCACGGAGAACTCACGGGTCTCATGATAATCAAGGCCTATCATGACGAAAGGGAGGGCTTCAAGCGGACCAAAATTATCGTTCCCGATTCCGCTCACGGAACAAATCCTTCAAGCGCGCATGTATGCGGGTTCGATGTGATTGAAATCAAGTCCAACAAAGACGGTTCGGTGGATATCGATTCGCTCAAGGAAGCCCTGAGCGACGAGGTTGCCGGCCTGATGCTTACAAATCCAAGCACGCTCGGACTCTTCGAGACCCATATAAAAGAGATAGCCGAACTGGTTCACGAGGCTGGAGGCCTTCTTTATTACGACGGAGCCAACATGAACGCGATAATGGGCCTTTCGCGTCCGGGAGACATGGGATTCGATGTGCTTCACTACAACGTGCACAAGACCTTCTCGACACCTCACGGAGGAGGCGGACCCGGCGGCGGTCCTGTGGGCGTCAGAAAGGATCTGGTCAAGTTCCTTCCCAAACCCCTTGTGGAAAAAGTGGGCGACAGATATGTCCTTGACTACGACAGGCCGCATTCAATAGGCAAGGTCAAGAGCTTCTACGGAAACTTCGGCGTGCTGGTGAGAGCTTACGCCTATATTCTCACCATGGGGGCCGAGGGGCTCAAGAAGGCCAGCCAGTATGCGGTAATGAACGCCAACTATATAATGCGCAAACTGCAAGACCACTATTATCTTCCCATAGACCAGGTGTGCAAGCATGAATTTGTGCTCGGAGGCCTTAAAAAGGCGACTCTGGAAGTCCATACCATAGACATTGCCAAGAGGCTGCTTGATTACGGATACCATCCTCCGACAATCTATTTTCCTCTCATAATAAACGAAGCCATAATGATAGAGCCTACCGAGAGCGAAAGCAAAGAAACTCTTGACGGCTTCATAGACGCAATGATCAAGGTTGCCAAGGAAGCCCAGGAGAATCCGAAGATTTTGAGGCAGGCTCCCACAACCACGACCGTAAGAAGGCTTGACGAGGTCAAGGCGGCGAAAGACCTGATTTTGAAGTACCAGGCGTAATTTAAAAAGCGTATCATGACGGGAGGCAATCATGAATAAAAAGATAATCATAATAGGCGGCGGCCCAGGGGGGTATGTCGCCGCCATAAGAGCGGCTCAGCTGGGTGCGCAGCCCATACTGATCGAGAAGAATCGATTGGGAGGCACTTGCCTGAACTGGGGTTGCATTCCCACCAAGGCGCTGTATCGCAATGCGGAGATAATGAACAATTTCAAA
>PKTO01000081.1 GCA_002869095.1 Clostridiales bacterium | reverse complement strand
ATTTAAAAAACCTTTGATTCTACAAAATCCAACGATGATGGAAACTTCGTCAAGAAATTTAAAAAGCAGGTGAAAAACATGTTGTTGGTATGCGATGTTGGAAACACAAATATTGTTTTAGGCGTATACAAAGGTCAAGAATTGCTTAGATATTGGAGAATATCGACGGACAAGACAAAAACCAGTGATGAAATCGGAATAATTGTTCACCAATTCTTCAATAATGAAGGGATTCCCACAGACGAGATAGAGGATGTAATCATATCTTCAGTTGTTCCTACCATAATGTATTCATTGCAGCATATGGCCATAAAATATTTTGACAAGGAAGCGCTCGTAGTGGGTCCGGGAATCAAGACTGGAATCAACATAAAGTACGACAATCCCAGACAGGTCGGCGCTGACAGGATAGTGAATGCGGTTGCATGCATACACAAATACGGTGGGCCGTGTGTGATAGTCGATTTCGGGACGGCAACCACGTTTTGCGCTATTTCAGAAAAGAATGAGTATCTGGGAGGGACGATAGCTCCCGGGATAAAAATCTCCAGCGATGCTCTTTTCCAGAAGGCGTCAAAGCTTCCAAAGGTCGAATTGATAAAACCGGAAGGCGTTATTTGCAAGAATACAGTAAAGAGCATCCAATCGGGTGTGATTTATGGATATGTGGGTCTTGTCGATTATATTGTCAGGAAAATGAAAATGGAATTGAAAAATGACGATATAAAAGTGATTGCAACCGGAGGGCTGTCAAGCATGATAGCTTCCGAGTCCGAAACCATAGAAATTGTCGACAAGTTCCTGACGCTTGACGGTCTTAAAATCATATATGACATGAACCGTAAAAGTTGATTGAATGGAACCTGACGGGTGGGAAATATGAAAATAGGAAATACAGAAATACAAAAGCCATTGTTTCTTGGTCCCATGGCCGGAATTACGGACGCAACATACAGGGGGATTTGCAGTGAAATGGGTTGCGACGTAACCGTAACTGAAATGGTAAGCGCAAAGGGCCTTCATTACAAAGATCCCAAGACAAAAAAACTCATTGCAATCAATGGGAGCGAAAAAGTTTCCGGCATCCAGATTTTCGGCTCCGACCCGGATATAATGGCGGAAGCCGCTGAAAAACTGGAAAAAGAGAAAAACCTGTTTTTGGACATAAATATGGGCTGCCCCGTACCCAAAGTGGTAAAGAACAAAGAAGGTTCGGCTCTGATGAAAAATCCGGTATTGGCGTCAAGAATAGTGGAAAAGATTGTCGGAAAAACAACGAAAGCGGTTTCTGTCAAAATGAGGACCGGTTGGGATGAAGACAGTGTCAATGTGATTGATTTTGCTCTCCGCATGGAGGCGTCAGGCGTCGACTTCATAACAGTCCACGGAAGGACTCGAAACCAATATTATTTCGGACAGGCGGACTGGGATATCATTGCCAAAGTTAAGAAAGCCGTCAGTATACCCGTTGTTTTGAGCGGGGATGTGGTGGATGGGCCTTCAGCCGTATCCGCTTTTGAAATCACAGGGTGCGATGGACTCATGATAGCCAGGGCGGCAAAGGGCAATCCGTGGATATTCAAGCAAATACGCCATTTCATTGAAAAAGGCTGTCCGCTCGAAGAGCCGGGACGTGTCGAAAAAATCGTTATGGCAAAGACGCATCTTGCAAGACTCGTTGAGAACAAAGACGATTATACAGCCTGCAGGGAATTCAGAAAACACAGTGCATGGTATCTCAAAGGAGTATATAATTCGGCGAGTGTTAAGAATAAAATCAATCAAGCTGAAAAATCGGGAGATATTTTGGCATTGCTGGACACCCTGTTGCCCGTTTGAGGGGCTTAAATATGCATTGACAATGAAAACTGACTACATTATAATTATTCGCATAAGAAATGGGGGGGCACTGATGATTGGCGGTGCTTATTCTTTAGTGCATTTTTAATGTAAAGAACAGGCACAATAATTTGGAGGGAAAGAAAATGCAAAAGGAATTTATTTTCACAAAGAAAGGCCTCGAAAAAATCGAAGCCGAGTTGCTTCAGCTAAAGATTGTAAGAAGAAAAGAAATAGCTGAAAAAATCAAACAGGCTCTTGCATTTGGGGATATAAGCGAGAATTCGGAATATGACGAAGCGAAGAACGAGCAGGCAGAAGTGGAAATTCGCATCTTGGAACTTGAGAATATGATTGCCAATGCCAGAATAGTCAAGGACGAGGACATCTCGCTTGACCATGTGGGAGTGGGAACACTTGTCAAGGTAATAGATCTTGATTTCAAAAAAGACGATGATTTCGACATGGAAGAAATCATGGAATACAAAATCGTGGGAATGATGGAGGCAGATCCATATGAATTTAAAATTTCCACAGATTCGCCGATTGGAAAGGCTCTTCTTGGTCGAAAGAAGGAAGAGGAAGTAGAAATAAGCGTTCCGAACGGCACAATCAAATACAGGATACTCGACATAAGGAAGGAAGCATAGGGGGCGTTTTAAGCATGGAGGAAAACAGCTT
>PKTO01000302.1 GCA_002869095.1 Clostridiales bacterium | reverse complement strand
CTCCTGCCTGGACAAGGTTGACATTGTTCAATATTTCCGAATTGACGGATATGTTTTCGGCGGTGAAATCATCTTCCCCGTCCATTGTCGAAAAGAAATCCATCGTGGAAAGATCATCGCCAACTTCACCTCTATCGGGATTATGGATTTTGTTGACTGTCTTTGCTATACCGTTCACGAGCGAATCCAGCTTGTCCTGATATGCTTCTATCTTTTCGATTGAAAGGAAGTTGCCCGCAAGTGCGCCTTCCTGCAAATCCGGTCTTGTCAATGCCACGACTCCATCGTCCCAATCCTCCTCCGGATCAGTGAAGACTACATCCCCCTGCACATAATCGGCAACATTCGTTTTTACGGTATATGTGTCACTCGCATCGCCCTTACGGGCGACTGTAAGATGATATTCTCCATCAACATCACCCTCCACATACTCTACGGATTGAACCGCCGACATTTCATACTCGGCAGGCTCCTTCGGATTCGAATCCAAAAGGATGCCCCCTGTCTCGCGGTTTGTTATCTCCATGCTTCCGTCCTTTGTAAGGCTGGTCTCTATGTCAATTATCGAGGAAAGCCGGTCGACCAGAAGGTCCCTGCGGTCCATGAGGTCGTTGGGCTCCAGACCCTTTATCTTGACCCTGTATATCTGGTCGTTCATGTCGTTTATCTGATCGAGAAGTATGTTTGCGTCGTAGATCTTTGATGCCTGAAGCGTCGCCAAGTCTGCCTTAAGAGTCTCCATCTGCCCGTCCATGTGGTTTGCCGCGTCGCAAAATGTTACCGCGCTCTGTGCCACTATCGTCTTGGCATTGGAGTTCTCCGGCGTCTTGCTAAGCTCCTGCCATGAATTCCAAAAAGAATCAAGCACTGAATTAAGGCCAGTGTCGCTAGGCTCTAGGAAGACCATCTCCACCTGCTCTAGGGCTGTCTCTCCCGCCTTGTACCTGCCATCGATGGCATTCTCGAAGCGTATCTGTGCATCGAGAAACTCGTCCCGCGTGCGCGTTATGGAGACAACCTCGACGCCAGTGCCGAATTGCCCGATTCCGGCATAGCTGAAGGGCTGGGTGGTCTGAAGGTTTACCCTTTGCCTGGAAAATCCTTCCGTATTCGCGTTTGAAACGTTGTGGCTCGTCGTGTTGACAGCGTTCTGCTGAACCTGCATTCCGAGTTTGGCTACATTGAACGTCTGAAATATGCCTGACATGTCTTCCCCCTAAACCGATCTGTCCATCGACGCCGTTACTCCTTGCCCGGTCTCTACTGCGCCCTTCTTTCCGTATGTAATCCCGCTTTTTCGCAGCGTCTGCTGCAATATGTCCATCAACCTTTGCGAATAATCCGCAGATTGTCTTGTAAGCATCATATTAATTTCTTGCAGCGCCTTTATCTCTTTTATCCGCTCTTTTACGGATTCTCCCATGTGTTGAAGTCTTTTTGCCCTTTCTTCATTGAGACGGGAAACCATTTGCATAAGGGTGGCCTCCCCCCAGCTTTCCTTCCTTTTAACTTCTGAACGCTCCAAATCAGCCTGCAGATTTTCCTTTAGGGCTACAAGCTCTCTAAGGCGATTGCCATCCTCGTGTATCAGCACATCTCTTTCTTCTTCAAGCAAAACCACAAGCCTGTCCAACAAAGCTTCCTGTTCTTCCAGCAATGTCTCCATCGCTATTTCTCCTTGGCCATTTGCGACTTGATTTCATCCAGTATCCGGTCTGCCAATTGCTTTGATGATATTTGATATGTTCCCGAGTCAAGCTTGGCCCTTATCGATTCAATCTTGTCCGTATTTGCAGATTCCGAAGCTTTTATCACGTCGGAATACTCCTTTATCTTTCTTGAGGCTTCGGAAATCTCAATCTTGTCGTTCTTCTCACCGTTCGAATTTGTTTTATGCACGGAGTTGCCTTTTTCCAACCTCTTTACAAACTGCGCGTATCCGGTTCTATTGATTTTCATATCATCCCACCTTTTGTCAATTCTCCAATCTTCCTTTATTCTACTATCGGCGCTATCGTATCTGCGGTTTACAGCAAAATCAGATTTTTTCCCTTGTTAACCCAATTTCCTCACCCTGTCTTCAGCACTCAATATATTCGTTATTCTGATACCGAATTTTTCATCGACTACTACGACCTCTCCCTTGGCGGTGTGTTTTCCGTTCACATATATCTCAAGGGGCTCCTCAGCAAGCTTGTTAAGCTCTACAATGCTGCCCGGTTCAAGCGCCAGAATATCCCTGATGCTCCTTTGCGTCTTTCCCAGCACAACACTCAGCTCAAGTGGAACGTCCATGATTAAATCTATATTCCTCGGCACACGCTGACGCGGCTGTTCCTTTAGTTCGGAAAAAACCGGTTTCTGTATTCTCACTTCGTCAGCCTTGGTTAACTGATCCAAATCGGAATCCTCGAAAAAGGCCTCCCTTTCCGGTTCATCCCACAAATCACATTCCGGTTCAAGTTCCGGCTCGAATACATGCTCGTTTCCTGCTATTCCTCCAAGAAGCACTTCGGTTAT